>JAATFA010000002.1 GCA_015655445.1 Actinomycetales bacterium
AAGCCGTTCATGTCGGGCAGCATGACGTCGAGGATGATGAGGTCGGGCTCCTCCTCGAGCACGGCGGAGATGGCCGCAGCACCGTTGCCGACGGCACGCACCGCGAACCCCGCGAAGCGCAGGGACGTCGTGAGCAGGTCGCGGATGTTGGGCTCGTCGTCGACGATGAGAATCTTGGGTCCGTCAGCCATGGCACACAGTATCTGCGCGTTGTCTGGGTGGATGCTGGGCAGTAGCCCGAGCGCCTCGCGGAACGCACTGCATGAGCGCCGCATGACGTCCGCACGGCCTCCGCACGCTCTCGGAGAGGCAGGACCGCGGGCGGGAGGGGTAGGTTCGAGTCGTCCGCGACCGGCCTGCCGACGTGGCCCTTCCATGCGCGGACGGAGGAGGAGACGAGCATGACGGCGGACCAGGACGGACTCGTGATCGTGGGCGCCTCGCTCGCGGGCGCCTCGGCCGCGACCGGAGCGCGGGAGGCCGGCTTCCGCGGCCGCATCGTCCTCCTGGGGGCGGAGAGCCACGCGCCCTACGAGCGGCCCGGCCTCTCGAAGGGCTATCTCGCGGGCGGCGACGATCGCGCGTCCCTCGACGTGCACCCGGCCGAGTGGTACGACGAGCACGAGGTGCAGCTGCGACTCGGCACGCGCGTGACCGCGATCGATCCCGCCGCGCACACCGTGCGGCTCGCCGGCGGCGAGGAGCTGCGCTATTGGCGCGCGCTGCTCGCGACGGGGTCGTCGCCGCGCCGGCTCGCGGTGCCCGGCGGCGACGCGGAGGGCGTGCACGTGCTGCGCACGGTGGAGGACGCCGACGCGCTCCGGGCCGCGATCGGCGGCGGGGACGCGCGCGTCGTCGTGCTCGGATCCGGCTGGATCGGCATGGAGGTCGCGGCGACGGCGCGCAGCGCGGGGAACGACGTGACGGTGCTCGCGCGGGCGGCCGTGCCGCTCGCGGCGCCGCTCGGCGCGGAGGTGGGCTCGCTCTTCGCGCGCCTGCACGAGCGGCACGGCGTCGTGCTGCGCACGGGGACCGCGATCGAGCGCGTGCTCGTCGAGGACGGCCGGGCGTCGGGCGTCGTGCTCGCCGGGGGCGAGACCGTGCCGGCGGACGTCGTCGTCGTCGGCCACGGCGCGACGCCCGCGCTCGAGCTCGCGCGCGCGGCGGGGCTCGCGATCGGCGACGGCGTGCTCGTGGACGCGTCGCTGCGCACGAGCGTGCCCGACGTGTTCGCGGCGGGCGACATCGCGAACGTGCTGCACCCGCTCACGGGCACGCGCATCCGCAGCGAGCACTGGGCCAACGCCCTCGCCGGCGGCACGGCGGCCGGTCGAGCGATGGCGGGGGAGGAGGTCGTCTACGACGACGTGCCCTATTTCTACACCGACCAGTTCGACCTCAGCATGGAGTACGCGGGCTTCTCGGATCTCGCGCGCGACGCGGAGACGATCTACCGGGGCGATCCGGACAGCCCCGAGCTCATCGTCTTCTGGCGCTCTGAGGGGCGCGTCGTGGCGGCCATGAACGTCAACGTGTGGGACGTCAGCGACACGCTGCAGGCGCTCATCCGGTCCCGCGCGGTCGTCGACCCCGCCCGGCTCGCGGACCCGTCCGTCGACCTCGGCGACCTCGCCTCGTGATGCGACGGATAGGCGCGCGCGAGTTCGACTTCGACCGCCGCGTCGCTGTCATGGCGATCGTCAACCGCACGCCCGACTCCTTCTACGACCGCGGCGCGACCTTCGCGCTCGATCGTGCGATCGCGTCCGCGCTCGCGGCGGTCGAGGAGGGGGCGGACTGGGTCGACGTGGGCGGAGTGCCGTTCGGCCGCGGTCCCGCGGTGTCCGTGCAGGAGGAGATCGACCGCGTCGTGCCGGTCGTGGAGGCGATCCGGTCGCGGTCGAACGTCGTCGTCTCGGTCGACACGACCGTCGCCGCGGTCGCGCGTGCGGCCATCCGTGGGGGCGCCGACGCGGTCAACGACACGAGCGGGATGTGGGACGCCGAGATGGCGCCCGTCGTCGCGGCGAGCGACGCGACGCTCGTGCTCACCCACAGCATCCCGCCGCCGCGCAGCGAGCCCCCGCGGCCGCACTACGAGGACGTCGTCGCGGAGGTCGTCGCCTTCCTGCGCGACCGCGTCGAGCGCGCGCGAGCCGCGGGCATCCCGCTCGAGCGGCTCATGGTCGACCCCGGCCACGACCTGAACAAGAACACGTTCCACTCGCTCGAGCTCACGCGGCGCCTCGAGGAGGTCGTGGCGATAGGCCTGCCGACGCTCGTGGCCCTCTCCAACAAGGACTTCATCGGGGAGACCCTCGGCCGGGCGCGCGGCGAGCGCCTCGCCGGCTCGCTCGCGGCGGCCGTCGTGTGCGTGCTCAAGGGCGCGCGCGTCGTGCGCGTGCACAACGTGCGGGAGACCGTCGACGCGGTGCGCATGACGGAGGCGATCCTCGGCCTGCGCGAGCCGGTCGCCGCGCGCCACAACCTGGAGGAGGAGCCGTGAGCGAGGGCGGGGGAGCGCGGCCTGCGCGCATCGACGAGCTCTGGCCGCGCGCGGCGGAGGACCGGTCGGACGACGAGCTCCTCGCCGCCCTCGAGCCGCCGGAGGGGCGGTCGTGGCTGCGCGTCAACTTCGTCGCGAGCATCGACGGCGCCGCGACCGAGGACGGGCGGTCTGGGGGGCTCGGCGACGAGGCGGACCGGCGCATGTTCGACCTGCTGCGTCGCGCGTGCGACGCCGTGCTCGTGGGCGCGGGCACGGTCCGCGTCGAGGGCTATGGGGCGATGCGCGTGGACGACGCGTCGGCGCGCTGGCGCGAGCGATCGGGCCGGGCCGCCCATCCGGTGTTCGTCCTCGCGAGCCGTCGGCTCGCGCTCGACCCCGCGAGCCCCGTCTTCGCGGAGGCGCCGGTGCGCCCCGTCGTCGTGACCGTCTCCTCCGCGCCCGAGGACGCGCGCCGAGCGCTCGCCGAGGTCGCGGACGTCGTCGAGTGCGGTGCGACCGACCTCGACCCGCGGATCATGTGCGACGAGCTCGCCCGCCGCGGCCTGAACCACGTGCTGTGCGAGGGCGGTCCGTCGCTCTTCGGCGCGCTGCTCGCCGCGGATGTGGTGGACGAGCTGTGCCTCACGGTCGGCCCCACGCTGCAGGCGGGTGCGGCTCCGCGCATCGCGAACCGCGAGCTGCCCGAGGCGCTCAGGATGCGGCTCGAACGTCTCTACCGCTCGGGCGACACCCTCCTGCTGCGCTACGCTCGCGCGCGGGAGTGACCGCCTGCGTCGGCCGCCCAGGCGCCGCGCGTCACGCCGCGAGCGCGTCCGCGTCGAGGATGCCGTAGCTGTAGCCCTGCTCGGCGAGGAAGCGCTGCCGGTTCTGGGCGAAGTCCTGGTCGACCGTGTCGCGCGCGACGAGCGTGTAGAAGGTCGCGGGGCCGCCGCTCTCCTTCGGCCGCAGGATGCGTCCGAGGCGCTGCGCCTCCTCCTGGCGGGATCCGAACGAGCCGGAGACCTGGATCGCGACCGTCGCCTCCGGCAGGTCCACGGACGTGTTGGCGACCCGCGAGACGACGAGCACGCGCGTCGTGCCGTCGCGGAACTCCTGGAAGAGCCGCTCGCGCTCCTCGATGGGCGTCGCCCCCGTGAGCCGCGGAGCGCCGAGCGCGTCGGCGAGCTGGTCGATCTGGTCGAGGTACTGCCCGATGACGAGGATGCGGTCACCCGCGTGCCGCCGGACGAGCTCCCGCACGACCTCGAGCTTTGCGGGCGCGGTCGCCGCGAGCCGGTAGCGCTCGTCGTCGCTCGAGGCCGCGTACTCGAGCCGCTCCGACTGCGGCAGGTCGACGCGCACCTCCCAGCAGAGCGCGGGCGCGATGTACCCCTGCGCCTCGATCTCCTTCCACGGCGCGTCGTAGCGCTTCGGCCCGATGAGGCTGAACACGTCCGACTCGCGCCCGTCCTCGCGCAGGAGCGTCGCGGTGAGGCCGAGGCGGCGTCGCGCCTGCAGGTCCGCGGTGAGCTTGAAGACGGGCGCCGGCAGCAGGTGCACCTCGTCGTAGATGACGAGACCCCAGTCCTTCGCGTCGAGCAGCGCGAGGTGGGCGAACTCGCCCTTCCGGCGCGAGGTCATGATCTGGTAAGTCGCGATCGTGATGGGGCGGATCTCCTTGACCTGGCCGGAGTACTCGCCGATCTCCTCCTCGGTGAGCGACGTGCGGCGCACGAGCTCGCTGCGCCACTGCCGCGCCGAGATCGTGTTGGTCACGAGGATGAGGGTGTTCGTCTTCGAGCGTGCCATCGCGGCCGCGCCCACGACCGTCTTGCCCGCTCCCGGCGGCAGCACGACGACGCCCGAGCCGCCCGTGAAGAAACTGTCGACCGCCTTGCGCTGGTAGTCGCGCAGCGACCAGCCGTCCTCGACGAGCTCGATGTCGTACGGCGTGCCGGGCGTGTAGCCGGCGTGGTCCTCGGCCGGCCAGCCGATCCGCACGAGCTCCTGCTTGACCTGCCCCCGCGCCCACGGCATGAGCGTCCACAGGTCCGGGCCGCGACGCACGCCGAGGAACGGGCCGACGCGCTTGTTGCGGGTCACCTCCGCGAGCACGGCCGGGTCGGTCGAGCGCAGCACGAGCTCGCCCGCGTCGTCGCGCTCGATGACGAGCCGGCCGTAGCGTGCGACGGTCTCCTCGATGTCGACGGCCACGGTCGCCGGGATGGGGAACTTCGAGTAGCGCTCGAGCGTCGCGATCATGTCGGCCGCCTCGTGCCCCGCAGCGCGCGCGTTCCACAGGCCCAGTCGCGTGATCCGGTAGGTGTGGACGTGCTCCGGCGCGCGCTCGAGCTCCGCGAAGACGGCGAGCTCGTGACGGGCGTCCTCCGCCTGCGGATGGGCGACCTCGAGCAGCACCGTCCGGTCGCTCTGGACGATGAGGGGCCCGTTCACGACGGACGAGTCTACGTCAGCGGAGAGACGGCGGTGACGGAGGCGAGGGGCAGCGTGCGTTCGATGTCGGCGGCGCGGTCTCTGCCGCGCAGCCGCCCTCCCGCGAGCCCCGTGGGCTCGAGCCGGTACTCGACCTCGCGGCCGTCCGGGAGGGTCACCGAGACGCGCACGAGCACGCGTGAGCGGATCGCGAGCTCGAGCTGGCGCTGAATCCAGGCCTGTCCCGTCTCCTCGGGCTCGTCCGCCGTCCCGAGCCGCAGGCGCTCGAGCAGTCGCTCGGCGGCGTCGGGCGGCGCGGGCTCGCGGCGCGGACGGGGCCGCTCGATCGTGCGCGGGCGTCCCGCACGATCCTCGGCGAGCGCGGGGTAGTGGGCGTCGACGAGGCTCCAGTACACGACGTCGACGGGCAGCGCGGAGACGAGGTGAACACGTGCGACCCGTTCGAGGCCGAGCAGCGCGAGGTCCTGGTCGACGGCGATCGTCTCGAGCAGCCCCGGCTCGGAGGCGCGGATCGTGCTCCCATGCTCGTCCTCGCTCACGCGCACGCTGCCGTACCGCGCCGCGCTCTCGCTCAGCAGGTAGTCGAGCGGCTGCGGGATCCCCGTGAGGGAGATGCCGGAGAGGAAGCCGCGC
>JAATFA010000076.1 GCA_015655445.1 Actinomycetales bacterium
ATGCCGCGCTTGATCGCGGCGTTCTCCGCCGGGAGCCCGAAGGAGTCCCAGCCGATCGGGTGCAGCACCGTGAAGCCCTGCTGGCGCCAGTAGCGCGCGATGACGTCGCCGAGCGCGTACGCCTCCGCGTGCCCCATGTGCAGGTCGCCTGACGGATAGGGGAACATGTCGAGCACGTACTTGCGCGGCCGCTTGTCGGCCGGGTCGTCGGTGCGGAAGGGGCGCAGCTCGTCCCAGACCGCCTGCCACTTCTTCTCGATGCGGGCGACGTCGTAGTCGGACGCCTCCCGGGAAGGCGCGGCGGTCGGGGGGACGTGGGTCACGGAGCTCTCGATTCGGCAGGGACGCGGTGCAGGGGCGCGCGGTGCAGGGGATGCGCTGCCCCTCGCCCAGAGTAGCCAACGCGCGCGCGGCATGCCGCATTCCAGTTCACGCGCGCGAGACGGCGGACGACGCGACACCGAGCGCCGCGAGGAGTGCGGCCGCCTTGAGTCGCACCTCGGCGAGCTCGGCGAGCGGGTCCGAGAGCGCTGTGATGCCGCCGCCCGCGCCGACCGTCGCGCCGTGCTCGTCGACGACGATCGAGCGGATGACCATCGCGAGGTCGACCCGGCCGTCGAGGCCGAGGTAGCCGAACGCTCCCGAGTACACGCCGCGCGCGCGGCCCTCGATGGCCTCGAGGATGCGCGTCGCCGCATGCTTGGGCGCGCCGGTCATGGACCCCGCAGGGAAGCACGCGGCGAACGCGTCGAGCGCGTCGAGGCCGGGACGCAGGCGCCCCGTGACCTCGCTCACGAGCTGGTGCACGTGGGGGTAGCTCTCGACGGCGAGCAGCCGGCGGACGGCGACGGAGCCGGGGGCGCACACACGCGCGAGGTCGTTGCGCACGAGGTCGACGATCATGACGTTCTCGGCGCGCTCCTTCGCGCTCTCGATCAGGCCGCGCGCGAGCGCCGCGTCCTCCTCGGCATCGTCCGCGCGGCGCGCCGTGCCCTTGATGGGGCTCGATCGCACGCGCCCCGACGGCGTGACCTCGAGGAAGCGCTCGGGCGAGCTGCTCACCAGGCTCACCCCGCCGATCCGCAGGAGGCCGCCGTGGTGGCTCGGGCTCCGCTCGCGCAGCGCGAGGTACGTCTCGAGGTCGTCGACGGGCCCGTCGACGCGCGCCTCGGTCGTCAGGCACAACTGGTAGGCGTCGCCGTCGGCGATGTGCTCCTGGCAGCGCGCGATCATGCGCACGTACTCCTCGTCGCTGTGCCGCCAGCGCGCGGTGCGCCCGGCGCTCGGCATCGGCGCCGGCACGGGCGCTCGCGCGAGGCGCGCGCGAGCGAGGGCGTCCCGCGTCTCGTCGCGCCAGCGCGCGAGCTCCCCGCTCCAGGAGTCGCCGAGCGCGAGGAGCGTCACGCTCCGCTCGCGCTCGTCGAACTCGATCGCGCGATCGAGGAAGGCGAGCGCGAACGGCGGGTGCGGCGACGGATGGGCGACCGCGATGCCCATGGTCGCGGCGCGCAGCTCGTAGCCGAACCATCCGACCCAGCCGAGCGCGAACCCTCCGCCCGCCCGCGGCCGCACGCCGTGCTCGGCGAGCGCCGCGCGCACCTCGAGCGGCCACGACGCGGCGGAGGTCACGACGCGCGACGCCGCCCCCAGGTAGCTGCGGGTGTCCCGCTCCCCCGGCGCCGAGGTGTCGAGCCACACGGCTCCCGGCCGATCGCCGTACAGGGCCGCGAAGGCGAGCGCGGGATCCGCCCATGCCGCCGAGGCCTGCAGCACGCGCCGACGCATGCCGGCAGTCTAGGCGTCGCGCCCGTCGTCGCCGACGCGATGGACGACGGCGCCGCGGCGCCCGCGGTGCAAACGCGAGGTCCCCGTCCGGACTCCGGCTGGAATAGGGTGAGGCATGCTGAACGACCTGCTCGGCTGGATCTTCGCCACGGTCGACGGCGTGGATCCGGTCGTGCGGGTCGTCGTCGCGGGCGTCGCGGTCATGCTCGAGACCTCCGTGCTGCTCGGCGTGATCGTGCCGGGCGACACGATCGTGATCGTCGCCGCGATCGCGACGCCGAACCCGCTGAACGACCCCACGCAGTACCTCTGCCTCATCGCCGCGATCGTGCTCGGCGCGCTGTGCGGCGAGAGCGCGGGCTTCGCGATCGGCCGGTGGTTCGGCCCGCGGCTGCGCGCGTCCGCCCTCGGCCGGCGCATCGGCGAGAGGCACTGGGTGCGCGCCGAGAGGTTCCTCACCCGCCGCGGTGGCGTCGCGATCTTCGTCTCGCGCTTCCTGCCCGTGCTCCACTCGCTCGTGCCTCTCACGGTCGGCATGAGCGGGATGCGCTACCGCACGTTCGTCCGCTGGACGCTCCCGGCATGCGTGCTCTGGGCGGCCGCCTACGTGACCGTGGGCACGACGGCCGCGGGCGTCACGCGCACGCTTCTCGCCGAGCAGCTCAAGTACGCGGGGTTCGTCTTCGTCGGCATCGTCGTGCTCTTCCTCGTCGTCGTGTGGGCCGTCAAGCGCGTGCTGCACGTCGTGTCGGAGCGGCACATGCGCCGCGCCGACCACGAGGAGGACGCGCATCTCGCGGAGTCGCCGCCCTCTCCTCGGCCCTGACCGCGCGCTCCCCGCGCCGACGGCGACGCGCACCCCTCGGACCGCCGCGCCGGACTCACGGACGCCATGCGCCGGGCCGGAGGCGTGCCTCGCCGCCTCCGGCCCGTGCGCCGTGGACGGTGCCTACTTCTTCTTCGCGTTGAGGAAGCCGTTCTTCGTCAGCCAGTCCTTCGCGATGACGGACGACGACTCCTTCTTGTCGACGCTCAGCGAGTTGAGCTCGATGAGCTGCTCCGTCGTGAGCTTCGCGCTCACCGAGTCGATGACGTCCGCCGCCTTCGCGGTGACCTTCGCGGTCGCGAGCGGCACGACGTTCTGCGGCAGGATGAGGCCCTTCGGGTCCTCGAGCGTCACGAGGTCGTTCGCCTTGATCGCGGGGTCGGCGCTGTAGATGTCGGCGAGCTGCACCGTCCCGTCCGTGAGGGCCTTGACCGTGAGCGGGCCGCCGCTGTCCTGGATGGGCGTGACGGTCGCGTCGACGCCGTACTCCGACTTGAGCCCCGTCGGCCCGTAGGGCCGCGTCGCGAGCTCCGCGTTGCCGGCGATGGTGATCGTGCCGCCGACGTTCGCGAGGTCGGCGAGCGAGTGCAGGTCGTGCTCCTCCGAGAACTTCTTCGTGACGTTGTAGCTGTCCTGGTCCTGCGCGGGCGCCTGGTCGAGCACGTGCAGGGACGAGGGGATCGCCTTGGCGAGCGCCGAGTAGACCCCGTCGACGCCGTGCGCGGTCGTGTCCTTGTCGTAGTACTGCAGGAGGTTGCCCGTGTACTCGGGCATGAGGTCGATGGTGCCCTTCTCGAGCTCGGGCAGGTACACCTCGCGCTGGCCGATCTGGTACTGGCGGTCCACCGTGAACCCGTTCGCCTCGAGCGTCTGCGCGTACAGCTCGGCGATGATCTCGTTCGAGTAGTACTGCTGCGAGCCGATGACGATCGTGCCCCCGCTCGACCCGCTCGCCGTGGACCCGTCGCCCGGCGACAGCGGATCGCCCGACGCGCACCCTGCCAGGGTCAGCATCGCCCCGACCGCGACCGCCGCGACGGCGAGCCGGCCCTTCTTCCGTGCTGTGATCATGTCGTCCTATTTCCCTTCTTCGATGGGATCGCCCATCACCGGGCGCGACCGGGATGGCCGTGTCCGGACGTTCCCGCGCTGGGCGACGACGCCGCGCGGCACGACGAGTCGTTGCACGAGAGCGAACAGGCCCTCGAGCACGAGCGCGAGCACCACGACGAGCAGCGCGCCCGCGAGCATCTGCTCGTAGTCGCGCGTCTGCAGGCCCGCGAAGAGGTAGCCGCCGAGGCCGCCCGAGCCGACGTAGGCGGCGAGCGTCGCGGTCGCGACGACCTGCAGCGCGGCCGCGCGGATGCCGCCGATGAGCAGCGGGAGGCCGAGCGGCACCTCGACCCGCGCGAGCACCTGCCAGCCGGTCATCCCGACCGCGCGCGCGGCGTCGACGACGTTCCGGTCGACCGCCTCGAAGCCCGCGTACGCGCCCGCGAGGATCGAGGGGATCGCGAGCACGACGAACGAGACGATGGGCGCCTGCAGGCCGATCCCCGTCCACAGCGCGACGAGCGTGAGCACGCCGAGGGTGGGCAGGGCGCGCACGCCCCCGGTCACGCTCACGGCGACGGCGCGACCGCGTCCCGTGTGGCCGATCGCGTATCCGATCGGGATCGCGATCGCGCACGCGATCACGAGCGTGAGCGCCGTGTACCACAGCTGCTCGGCCATGCGCACGGGGATGCCGTTCGGTCCCGGATAGTGCGCCGGGTCGAGGACCCAGCGGATGGCGCCGACGAAGTAGTTCACGCGCGCGCCTCCCTCGTCCGTGCGCGGGGAGCGCGACGCGCGGTCGCGCGCGCCCATGGCATGAGCACGCGCCCCGCGAGCACGAGGAGCACGTCGAAGAGGAGCGCGAGCACGACGGTCGCGACGATCCCCGCGAGGATCTCCTCGGTGATGCCGCGCTGGAACCCGTCCGTGAAGAGCAGCCCGAGGCTCGGGATGCCGAGCACGCCGCTCACCGTCACGAGGCTCACGGTGCTCACCGAGACGACGCGCAGGCCCGCGAGCAGCACGGGACCCGCGAGCGGCAGCTCGACGCGGAAGAATCGCTGCATGCCCGCGAACCCCACGGCGGTCGCCGAGTCGACGACGTCGCGCTCGACCGCGTCGAAGGCGTCCGCGCTCGAGCGCACCATGAGCGCTATGCCGTAGAGGGTGAGCGCGATGACCACGTTGAGCGGGCTGCGCGCGGAGGTCCCGATGACGATGGGGAGGATGACGAAGAGCGGGATCGACGGGATCGCGTAGAGCACGCCCGCGACCGCGAGGAGCGTGCCGCGCGTGAGGCGGTAGCGGTGGGCGAGCCATCCGATCGGCACGGACAGGACGAAGCTCAGCACGACCGTGGGCGCACTGAGCGCCGCGTGCGCGAGAGCGCTCGCGGCGATGACCCCGAGGTTCGACGAGACCCAGCTCACGATCCCGGGCCGCCCGCGGCGGCGTCCTCCTCCGTGCCCACGAGCACGCCTGCGGGGCGCCCGTCGCCGTCGACGACGACGTCCACGCCGTCCGCGCGGGCGACGCGCAGCGCACGCTTGCCCCGGTCCGCGCCGATGAAGCTCGCGACGAACTCGTTCGCGGGCCGCGCGAGGATCTCCCGCGGCGTGCCACGCTGCGCGACGACGCCGCCCTTCTGCAGGATGACGACCTGGTGGCCGAGCAGGAACGCCTCGTCGATGTCGTGCGTGACGAACACGACGGTCTTGCCGAGGTCGCGCTGCAGCCGCAGGAGCTCGCGCTGCAGGTCGGCGCGCACGATAGGGTCGACGGCGCCGAACGGCTCGTCCATGAGCAGGATGTTGGGGTCGACGGCGAGCCCGCGCGCGACGCCCACGCGCTGCTGCTGGCCGCCGGAGAGCTGCGCGGGGTAGCGGTCCGCGAGCGAGCGGTCGAGCCCGACGGTGTCCATGAGCTCGAGGGCGCGAGCGCGCGCCTGCGCGCGCGGCACGCCGTTGAGCATGGGGACCGTCGCGATGTTGTCGATCACCTTGCGATGAGGCAGGAGCCCCGAGTTCTGCATGACGTAGCCGATGCGCCGCCGCAGTCGCACGGGGTCGACGTGCGCGACGTCCTCGCCGTCGATCGCGACCGAGCCCGAGCTCGGGTCGACCATGCGGTTGATCATGCGCAGGAGCGTCGTCTTGCCGCATCCGGACGATCCGACGAGCACGGTCGTCTCGCGCGAGGGGATGACGACGCTGAAGTCCTCGACGGCGGACGTGCCGTCGGGATAGCGCTTGGACACGTGGCGGAACTCGATCATGGGGAGCCGCACACCTCCGGGCTCGAGACGCGAACGTTGAGCCCAACCATATGGGGGACCACCGACATTCCCCGCGCGCACGCCGGCGTCTCACATGAAGCCGTCACCGTCGTGCACGCTCGCGCGCGCCGCGGGCGCTCGGGCGCGGGCGACGTCAGGCGTCGAGCGAGTCGGAGACCATCGCGAAGAGCGTCTCGCGCGCGCTCGTGAGGAAGCGCTCATCGCCCTTCTCGTCGAGAGCGAACGCGCGCGCGAGCAACCCGTCCACGGCCTCGAAGGCGGCCTGGAGGGCGAGACGCCCCTCCTCGCCCGCGGTGAGGCCGTAGCGGTCGGCGAGCGCGTCGAAGACGGCGCCCGCGAGCGCGGAGTTGGCGGTCTCGGCGACGGTGCGCGGGTGGATGTCGATGACGTCGCCGAGACGGATCGAGCGGTAGCCCGGCTCGGAGCGGTATGCCTCGACCGTGCGGTCGAGCACGGCGCCGAGCGCGCCGCGCCAGTCCTCGTGCGCGGGGTCCATGATGTCCGTGCGCACGCGGTCGAGCATGCGCTCGTAGTTCCGCAGGGCGAGTGCCTGGAGCACCGCGAGACGGTCCGGGAAATACCGGTAGACCGTACCGATCGAGGCGCCCGCTCGCTCGGCGACCATCGCGGTCGTGAGGCGCTCGTAGCCGATCTCGCCGATCACCGCCGCCGCGGCGTCGAGCAGGCCCGACAGCCGCGCAGTGCTGCGCGCCTGCACCGGCTCATTGCGGATGAGGGCCGAACCCGAGAAGTACGAGGTCGACGAGTCGCGTTCCGGCACGGGGCCTCCTTCGTGATAGGTGGGGACATACTATCGCGCCCCCTCGGCGGGGGCAGATATGTTGCGTCCCGCGTGTTCACGCTCCCTGGGGGGCCGTGGGCGCCGTCTGACACACTGGAGGAATGCCCCGCAGCTCCCGAGCGTCCGGCGACGGTCGGCAGCACAGCCTGCCGCACCGCGCCGCGCGTCTCGAGGATCTGTTCCACGACATCCGCGAGCGCCGCGGTCGGCGGCGCGGCCTCGCCGTGACCGTCGTGCCCTACACGGGCTACGGATCCCCGAGCTGGGTGCGCGTGCTGTGCCGCGTGCTGCTCGTCAAGCGCGAGCCGCGCAACGGCCGCCGCCGCGTGCGGGGATGGCGCAGCTTCTTCAGCATCCCCGTCAAGAGCGCCGCCGTCACGATCGAGATCGGCGGGGTGCGGCACGTCGTCGAGGCCGACCGCGGGGGGGTCGTCGACGTGCGGCTCGACGTCGCGCTCGCCCCCGGCTGGCACCGGGCCACGATGACGGCGGAGGACGGCGACCCGGTGAGCGCTCCCGTGTTCGTCGTCGACCCGGCCCAGCGCTTCGGGATCGTCTCCGACGTGGACGACACCGTCATGGTGACGGCGCTGCCGCGCCCGCTCCTGGCGGGCTGGAACACGTTCGTGCTCGACGAGCACGCACGCCGTCCCGTGCCCGGCATGGCCGTGCTCTACGAGCGGCTCGTGCGCAGTCACCCGGGCTCTCCCGTCGTCTACCTCTCGACGGGCGCGTGGAACGTCGCGCCCGCCCTCACGCGCTTCCTCTCCCGCAACCTCTACCCGCCCGGCCCGCTCCTGCTCACCGACTGGGGGCCGACGCACGACCGCTGGTTCCGCAACGGCCGCCAGCACAAGGAGGAGAGCCTGCGCCGCCTCGCGCAGGAGTTCCCCGAGGTGCGCTGGCTGCTCGTCGGCGACGACGGGCAGCACGACGAGGACATCTACGGACGCTTCGCCGCCGAGCACCCCGACAGCGTCGCCGCGGTCGCCATCCGCCAGCTCTCGGCGGGCGAGGCGGTGTTCGCGGGCGGCCGCTCGCGCTCCGGGCCCGTCGCCGGTGGCACCGCCCCGTGGGTGTACGCGCCCGACGGCGCGGGGCTCTCCGACCAGCTCGAGGGCGCGGGCATCCTCGCGCCGGACACCCCGCGCATGCCGGAGGCGTGAGGCCGCGCGATCCCGACGGTCAGCGACCCCAGGAGGGGGGCCCGGAGGAGCCGGCCGCGTACTCCTCGAGCGGGACCTCGTCCCGCCGCCACGCGTCGAGCGCGGGGGTCACGATGCGCCAGCACTCCTCCGCGACGTCGCCGCTCACGGACAGGAGCGGGTCGCCCGTGAGGATGCCGTGCAGCACCTCGCCGTACGCGCTCAGGTCCGGCGGATGGAAGTCGGCGGCGAAGGAGATGTCCTCGAGCTCGAACGGGTCGTGCTTGCCGTTGAGAACGACGTCGAGCTCGAGCCGATCGGGCTCGAGGGAGATGACGAGCCGGGAGGCGCGGGGATGGCCCGTGAGGCCCGTCGGCAGGTGCGGAACGTGCTTGAACTGCACGACGACGTCCTTGCGCGCGCGGCCGACCGCCTTGCCCGAGCGCAGCACGAACGGCACGCTGGCCCATCGCCAGTTGTCGACGACGAGCTCGAGCTCGGCGAGCATCTCCGTGCCCCGTGCGGGGTCGACGCCGTGCTCGTCGGCGTACGACGGCAGCGGACGTCCGTCGATCGTCCCCGCGGTGTAGCGCGCGCGGCGGCCGAGCGTGCCCGGGCGCAGGCGGCACGCGCGCAGCGCCTGCGCCATGTTCCCGCGCAGGTCCTCGGCGTCGAGCGAGGACGGCGGCTCCATCGCGACGAGCCCGAGCACCTGCAGCAGGTGGCTCTGGATCATGTCGACGAGCGCCCCCGCCTTGTCGTAGTAGCCCGCGCGGTCCTCGAGCCCGAGCGCCTCGTCGTAGGTGATCTCGACGCGCTCGACGTCGTCCGCGTTCCAGGAGCGCTCGAAGATGCGGTTCGCGAACCGCAGGCCGAGCAGGTTGAGCACGGTCGACTTGCCGAGGAAGTGGTCGACGCGCTGCACCTGCTGCTCGGGCAGGAGGGTCTGCAGAAGGCGGTTGAGCTCGCGCGCGCCCTCGTAGTCGGCACCGAAGGGCTTCTCGAGCGCGAGCACGGTGCCCGCGGGCAGCGGCACCGAGCGCAGGGCCGCGCAGCTCGCCGCCGCGACACGCGGCGGCAGGGCGAAATAGAGGGCGGGGACGCCGTGGCACGCGGCGAGCGTCTTCGCCATGTCCGCTGAGCTCGTCGCGTCCGCGCGCACCCAGCGCGCGCGCCGCACGACCTCGTCCACGCGCTCCCCCGACGCCCCGCCCGCGGCGAACGCGGCGCGCACGCGCTCGCGCCACACCTCGTCCGTCCAGTCCTCCTGGTCGGCGCCGATGACCTCGAGCACCTCGCCGCGATCGCTCGCGACGAGCTGACCGACGCCGGGCAGCAGGAGGCGCCGGGTGAGGTCGCCCGCCGCGCCGAGGATGACGAGGGAGCGCTGCACGTCTGTCATGACGCTCACGGTAGTCCCGCACGCCCGCGCCGCTCGGGAATCGCGTGCGCGGCCGAGCGAACCGGCAGGCGAGTCTGCGAAGATGCCATGGTGCCGCTGCCGATCGAGGACTACGCGCTCGTCGGCGACTGCCACACGGCGGCGCTCGTGGGCCGCGACGGCAGCATCGACTGGCTGTGCCTGCCGCGCTTCGACTCCGAGTCGACCTTCGGCGCACTCCTGGGCACCGAGGACCACGGTCGGTGGCTCCTCGCGCCGGCGGACGACGCCGCGACGGCGACGCGCGCCTACCTCGAGGACACGTTCGTGCTCGTCACGCGCTGGACCACCGAGGAGGGCGAGGTCGAGGTGACCGACCTCATGCCGCACGGCGACCGGCGCGCGGACATCGTGCGGCGCGTGCGCGGCATCCGCGGCACCGTGCGCATGCGGCAGGAGCTGCGCATCCGCTTCGCGTACGCGACCGCCCTGCCGTGGGTGCGCCAGGTCGCCGAGGTCGGCGCGCACGCGCTCGTCGCCGCGGCCGGCCCCGACGCGATCGTCGTGCGCGGGCCGCGCCTGCGCGCGCGCAACCACGCGCACCACTCCGAGTTCGACGTGCCCGCGGGCGCGACTGTCGACATCGTGCTCACATGGTTCCCCGCGCATCGCGAGCCCCCGCCCCCCGTCGACGTGGACGATCGCATCGCCGCGACGGTCGCGTGGTGGCGGGACTGGGCGGGGCGCGGACGCATGTCCGGCCGCTACCGGGACGCCGTGCGGCGCTCGCTCCTCGTGCTCCGCGCGCTCACGCACGAGGACACCGGCGGCGTCGTCGCCGCCGCGACGACGAGCCTGCCCGAGCAGGCGCAGGGCGAGCGCAACTGGGACTACCGCTACGTGTGGCTGCGCGACGCGTCGCTCACGCTCCAGGCGCTCATGCTCCACGGCTACGAGCAGGAGGCGCGACAGTGGCGCGGCTGGCTCCTGCGCGCGGTCGCGGGCGACCCGGCGGACATCCAGATCATGTACGGGCTCGCGGGCGAGCGCCGGCTCACCGAGTTCGAGCTCACGAGCCTCCCCGGGTACCAGGGCGCGCGGCCTGTGCGCATCGGCAACGGCGCCTACACCCAGTACCAGGGCGACGTCTTCGGGGAGATGATGCTCGCCCTGCACGGGGCGCGCGAGCTCGGCCTCGTCGAGGACGAGTTCTCCTGGCCCCTGCAGCGGGAGATCCTCGAGCACGTCGAGAAGGTCTACCGGCGCAAGGACCGCGGCATCTGGGAGGTGCGCGGCGAGGAGCGCCACTTCACGCACTCGCGCGTCATGCTGTGGGCCGCGTTCGAGTACGGCGCGCGCGGCGTGCGCGAGCACGGCCTCGACGGGCCCGTCGAGCGCTGGGAGCGCATCCGCGACGAGCTGCGCGACGAGATCGAGCGCAACGGCTTCGATCGCGGCACCGGCAGCTACGTGCAGCACTACGGCGGCGTCGCGGTCGACGCCGCGCTCCTGCAGCTGCCGCAAGTGGGCTATCTCGCGCCGGACGACCCGCGCATGCTCGGCACGGTCGCGCGCATCGAGCAGGAGCTGCTCGCCGACGGCCTCGTGCTGCGCTACCACACCGACACGGGGGTGGACGGGCTGCCGGGCGGCGAGAGCCCCTTCCTCGCGTGCTCGTTCTGGCTCGTCGAGCAGTACGCGCGCTCCGGCCGTCGCACGGATGCCGTGCGCCTCATGGACCGCCTCATCGGCTTCTGCAACGACGTCGGCCTCCTCTCCGAGGAGTACGACACGCGCGCGGGACGCCAGATGGGCAACGTGCCGCAGGCGCTCTCCCACCTCGCGCTCGTGCGCGCGGCCGACGCGATCGAGTGGTCGGGACCGAGCGGCACGGGCGCGCACTGGGCGAACGGCGGCGGCCCGGTGCCCCAGCACGGCGAGTGAGCCTGCGCGCCGTCGCGGTCTCACGTCATACTGGGCGCGTGGCCAGCACCGCCTTCGTGCCGCGCGACGAGGAGCCGCGGCCGTGAGCCTCCTGCCCTCGCTGCAGACCTCCGAGCGCGCCCCGCTCCTGCAGGTCGTCAAGACCTCGATCGCGACGATCCTCGCGTGGCTCGTCGCGGCCGCCGTCCTCGGCCAGCCCCTGCCGATCTTCGCCGCGATCGCCGCGCTCCTCGTCGTCGCGCCGAGCGTCTCCCAATCGCTCAGCAAGGGCGTCGAGCGCAGCGTCGGCGTGCTCGGCGGCGTCGTGCTCGCGTACCTCGTCGGGCTCGTGTTCGGTCGCGCGAGCTGGGCGGTGCTCGCCGTCGTCGTCGTCGCGCTCCTCGCGAGCTGGGCCCTGCGGCTCGGTCCCGGGTCGGCCAACCAGATCCCCATCAGCGCGATGCTCGTGCTCGCGATCGGCGGACCCACCCCCATCTATGCGATCGACCGCGTCGTCGAGACGATCATCGGCTCAGCCGTCGCGCTCGCGGTCAACCTCCTCATCGTGCCGCCTGTCGTGCTCGCGCCCGCGCACGTCGCGGTCGGCCGCCTGCTCCAGGAGACCGCCGCGTGCCTCGACGCGGTCGCCGGCACCCTCCGCTCCCCCGCCTCCGCCGCCGAGCTCGACGCCGTGCTCGAGCGCTGCCGGGCGCTGCGCGGACTGCGCGACTCCGCGGCCGCTGCCGTCGCCGCGGGACGGGAGAGCCTCACGCTCAACCCGCGCCGCACGCGCCACCGCGTGACGCTCGAGCGCGACGCGGAGCTGCTGGGCAGGCTCACGGCGCTCGTCACGCGCGTCATCGGCATGGCGCGAGCGGTGCGGGACCGCTACGAGCCGGAGCTGCCGGACGACCCGATCGTGCAGGCCATCGGCACGCAGCTCAGCCGCGCGGCGCACGACCTGCGCCTGCTCGATCGCGAGAAGACCCCGCAGACGCCCGAGACCCTCACCTCCGAGATGCCCGCGCTCACCTCGCCGCTGCGCGTCGAGCAGCCGGACCCCCGGCATTGGATCCTCGTCGGATCGCTCCTGGAGGACCTGCGGCGCGTGCGTGAGGAGATCGTCGGCGGCCGCGACCACTGAGCGGCGCGAGGCATCCCGTCACGGCGCGGGACGCCGGTCAGCGGGCGGTCAGCGCACGGGCGACGCGCACTCCGACGTGCACGTCGGGAACGGGCCGACCTCGCCGGAGAGCTCGCGCCGCACCTCGAGCACGCGCAGGGCCGCCGCGTCCACGCTCGACGAGCTGAGCTCGCCGTCGACGACCGCCGCCGCGACGCCCGCGACGAGCGCCTGCGGGTCGACCGAGCCGACGTAGAGCAGCAGGTCGTTGCCCGCCGCGATCGCGCGCACGGCGTTGCGCACGGGATCCGCATACTGGGGATCCCCCGAGTCCTGCAGCATCGTCATGTCGTCGGTCACGACGAGGCCCGTGAACCCGAGGTCATCGCGCAGGATCTCGTGCCAGCGCGGCGAGAGCGTCGCGGGCTGCGCGTCGACGGCGTCGAACTGGAGATGGCCGACCATGACGAGCTCGGCCCCCGCGTCGACGCCCGCCTGGAACGGCACGGCGACGCTCCCCCGCCACTCGTCGAGGCCCATCGAGGAGTGCGGGATCGTCGAGTGCGAGTCCGCGTCCGTCACGCCGTGACCCGGGAAGTGCTTGAGCGTTGTGAGCACGTTGCCGTGTTCGCCCTCGACCGCCTGCGCGACGCGCGAGGCTGCGTCCTGCGGCGTCGTGCCGAGCACGCGCGGCCAGATGAACGAGCGGGGATCGGCCGTCTCGTCGGCGATGACCCCGAAGTTGATGGAGACCCCGAGCGCATGCAGGAGGGCGGAGCGCGAGGCGAAGGCCGCGCGCGCGGCGTCCGGCGGCTGCGAGCGCAGCTGCGGGGCCGCGGGGAACGAGTCGGTGCGCACGCGGCGCACCGTCGCCCCCTCCTGGTCGATCGCCGTGAGAGCCGGTAAGCCGGGGTCGGCGCTGAGCCCCGCCGTGATCGCGCGCACGCCGTCCGGCGGCGACGGCACGTTGTCGCCCATGAGGATGAGGCCCGCGGGCTGGTATCGGTCCACGAACGCGCGGAGGGCTGCCGGATCCGTTCCCGCGACGTGCAGGAGCAGCAGGCTCGCGATCCGCTGCTCGAGCGTCATCGAGGCGAGACGCGCGCTCGCGGAGGCGACGACGGGGTCGACGGGCTGCGGCGTCGCGGAGCGCGATGGCGTCGGACGCGGGGGCGCTGCCGCGTGCGGGAGCGCGGACGTGCAGGCGGCCAGGAGCATCGCGAGCACGAGGAGAGCGCCCGCAGCCGTCGACCGTACCGCGCGCATGAGGGCGATGCTAGCGTCGCGGGCCGGGAGGCCGCCGAGGCCCGGTCGCGTCGACGACGACGTGTGCCACGGCGCACCTACGATGACGGGATGGCTCCGCGTCCGCTCGATCTCGCGCGGTCGACGCACCCGGGGCCGGCCCTCGCCGTCACCGCCGTCACCGCGATCCTCGGCGCGAGCTCGGGGCTCGGAGCCGGGCGCACGATCCTGCTCGCCGCGGCGGTGCTCGCGAACCAGCTCTCCGTCGGCCTCTCCAACGACTGGCTCGACGCGGACCGCGACCGTGCGAGCGGACGGCGGGACAAGCCCGTCGCCGCGGGAGCCGTGAGCGAGCGCGCGGCCGCGAGCGCCGCGTTCCTCGCCGCGGCCGCCGCGATCGCCCTCACCGTGCCGCTCGGGGCCGGCGCGACGGCGGCGCACGCGCTCTTCCTCGCCTCCGCCTGGAGCTACAACCTCGGCCTCAAGCGCACCCCGCTCTCCGCGCTGCCGTACCTCGTGAGCTTCGGCGTGCTGCCCGCGATCGTGACGCTCGCGCGGGCGCGCCCGGAGCCTCCCGCCTGGTGGGCGCTCGCGGCGGGCGCCCTGCTCGGGCTCGCGGCGCACTTCGCCAACGTGCTGCCCGACCTCGAGGACGACGCCCGCACGGGCGTGCGCGGCCTGCCGCACCGGCTCGGGCGGCGCGGCTCCCTCGTCGCCGCCGAGCTGTCCCTCGCCGGGGCGAGCGCGGTCGTCGTGCTCGGCTCAGCGACCCCCGGCTGGCTCGTCGTCGGCGGCCTCGTCCCCGTCGGAGCCGTCGTCGCCGCGGGCCTCGTCGTGGGCCTCGCGCGACCCGGGACGCGCGCGCTCTTCCGCCTCATCATGGTCGGTGCGGTGCTCGACGTCGCCCTCCTCGCCCTGCACGGCACGCGCATCGCCGCGTGAGCCCGCGTCCTCGGCGCGCGCCCTGCGGATGCCTGCGAACGCGGTGACGCCGCCCGCCGCGAAGAGCGCGACGATCACGACGAGGGCGCGCGCGAACCCCGCCGCATCGAGCACGCCTCCCGTGACGACCCCCACGAGCGCGACCGCGAGCAGCCCCGAGACACGCGCGACGGCGTTGTTGACGGCGGAGGCGATCCCCGAGCGGGCCGGCTCGATCGACCCGAGGATGGCGGAGGTGAGCGGCGCGACCGTGAGCGTGAGCCCCACGCCGAAGACGAGGATCGCCGGCAGGAGCCGCGTGAGGTAGTCGACGTGGTCGTCGACGCCGAACAGGACGCTGTATCCGGCCGCCGCGAGGAGGGGCCCGACCGTCATGAAGACGCGCGGCCCGAGGCGCGCGCTCCACCGTCCGACGAGCGAGGAGAAGAGCACCATGAGCACCGTCGAGGGGATCGAGACGAGCCCCGCCGCCGTCGCGCTGAAGCCCGCCCGCTGCTGCAGGAAGACGACGAGCACGAACCCCGACAGCGCGAGCGCCGCGTAGACGAACGCGGTCGAGATGTTGCCCCACGCGAAGTTGCGGATCCGGAAGAGCGAGAGCGGCATCATGGGCGCACGCGCGGTCGCCTGCCGCACGAGGAAGGCGGCGAAGAGCAGGATCCCCCCGCCGAACGGCGCCCAGATCGCCGGATGCGCCCAGCCGAGCTCCCCCTGCTCGATGAGCGCCGAGACGGTGCCGGCGAGCCCGAGGGTCGCGAGGACCGCGCCGGGCAGGTCGATACGCGCCCCCGGCGCACGCACGTCGCGCGCGCGGAGACGCGCGAGCAGCACGAGCGTGACCGCGATCGGCACGACGTTGAGCACGAACGCGTACCGCCACGACAGCACGTCCACGAAGAGCCCGCCGACGACGGGGCCCGCGAGCGTCGCGGCGCTCGTCCACGCCGTCCACGCGCCGATCGCCGTGCCCTGCGCGCGGCCGCGGAAGGTCGAGGTGATGAGCGCGAGCGAGCTCGGCACGAGGAGGGCGCCCGCGATCCCCTGCACCGCGCGAGCGCCGATGAGGAACGCGGGGAACGGGGCGGCCGCGACGAGGAGCGAGGCGACGCCGAAGCCGACGAGGCCCACGCGCAGCACGAGCAGCCGCCCGTAGAGGTCGGAGAGTGAGCCCGCGACGAGGATGAGCGCGCCGAGCGTCACGAGGTAGGCGTCGACCGCCCACTGCTGGGTGGGCAGTCCCCCGCCGAGGTCGCGGCCGATCGCCGGGAGCGCGACGTTGACGAGCGTCGCGTCGAGGAAGGAGACGATCGAGGCGAGCACGGCGATCGCGAGCACGAGCCGCTCCTCGCGCGTGCGGGGCGTCCGCGGGGCCGCCGTCACGCGCGCGCCGCCACGAGCTCGAGCAGCGTGGGCTCGGCGAGCACGCGGAAGTGGCCGAGCACGGGCAGCACCACGTTCTCCGCCCCCTCGAGCGGGCGTCCGTGCCCGAGGTACTGGTCGAACCGCGTCGAGATCGCGAGGATGCGCGCGTTCACCTCGCGCTCCCGGGCGAGCCGGCGCAGGGTCTCGTTGCGCGCGCGGAACTCGCGCAGGCTCGGCACGGGGGCGAACGGCGCGAGCGGCGAGCCGGCGAAGGGCGTGCAGATCGCGATCATGCGCGCGATGCGGTGCTCGACGTCGTCGATCGCCATCATGTGCTTGCCGATGAGCCCGCCCTTGCTGTGGGCGACGATCGTGACGTCGCCCACGTCCCGCTCCCGCAGGTAGGCCTGCGCGAGCGCGGCCGACGCCGCGATGGGCCTGCTGTTGTAGGCGAGCGCCTCGACGACGTGCACGGGCCGCCCATCCTCCGCGAGCCGCCGCGCGATCGCGTCGAGGAAGTGCCACGTCTCGTACACGCCCGGGAGCAGGAGCACGGGTCGGCCCGTCCCCGCCGCGAGCTCGCCCGCCGCGCCTCCCGTGCGCGCGGACGCGAACCGGCGGTCGAACGCGAAGGCGTAGTCGCGCGCGAGCTCCTCGGCCGTGCGCACGGCCGCGCCGAATGCGAGCCCTGCGGCGCGCGCCCCTCCGCCGTCCGCGTGCACGCGCCCAGTCTAGGAGCGCCCCCGCCCTCCGCTAGGGTCTCGTTCTATGGCCGAGCGCAACTGGGCGGGCAACCTCACCTACCGAGCCCGCACCCTCCACCACCCCGGATCGCTGGACGAGCTGCGCGAGATCGTCGCGCGTGCCGAGCGCATCCGCCCGCTCGGCACGCGCCACTCCTTCAACGACATCGCCGACACGGAGCACGAGCTCGTCGCGCTCGACCGCATCGACCCCGACATCCGCATCGACGAGGCCGCGCGCACCGTGACCGCCAGCGGAGGCGCGCGCTACGGCGACCTCGCGACTGTGCTCGAGGCCTCGGGCTGGGCCGTCCCCAACCTCGCGTCGCTGCCCCACATCTCGATCGCGGGCGCCGTCGCGACGGGCACGCACGGATCCGGGGACCGCACGGGCAGCCTCGCGACGAGCGTGTCCGCGCTCGAGCTCGTGACCGCCGACGGCGAGACCGCGCGGCTGCACCGCGGGCAGCCGGACTTCGACGGCGCGGTCGTCTCGCTCGGCGCTCTCGGCGTCGTCGCGCGCGTGACGCTCGACATCGTCCCGAGCTTCCTCGTGCGCCAGGCGGTGTACGCCGACCTGCCGTGGTCGAGCCTCGTCGAGCGCTTCGACGAGGTCCTCTCCTCCGCGTACAGCGTGAGCGTCTTCCTCAGCTGGAACGGCGCGACCGTCGAGCGCGTCTGGCTTAAGAGCACCGCGGACGAGCTGCCCGACGAGGTCGCCGGCGCGCGCCCGATGACCACGAAGGAGCACCCCGTGCCGGGCAGCCCGAGCGAGTGGGCGACCGAGCAGCTCGGAGTGCCCGGGCCGTGGCACGAGCGGCTGCCCCACTTCCGCATGGGCTTCACGCCGAGCCGCGGCGACGAGCTGCAGAGCGAGTATCTCGTCGCGCGCGCCGACGCGCCCGCCGCGATCGAGGCGCTGCGAGCCCACGGCGACCGCATCGCGCCCCTCGTGCACATCTCCGAGATCCGCACCATGGCGGCCGACGAGCTGTGGCTGAGCCCCGCGTACGGGCGCGACACGGTCGGCTTCCACTTCACGTGGAAGCAGCTGCCCGAGCAGGTCTCCGCGCTCCTGCCCGCGCTCGAGGACGCGCTCGAGCCGTTCGACGCGCGCCCGCACTGGGGCAAGCTCTTCGCGATGGGCAGCGATCGCGTGCGCGAGCTGTATCCGCGTATCGAGGACGTCGACGCGCTGCTCGCGCGTTACGATCCCGATGGCACCTTCGGAAACGACTACATGCGCCGGGTGCTCTGACCCGGCCGGATCGGGAGTCCACGAATGCGACCAGCCTCGAGCACGACGATCGTCGTC
The DNA here is from genome assembly GCA_015655445.1 of Actinomycetales bacterium. Taxonomy (GTDB): domain Bacteria; phylum Actinomycetota; class Actinomycetes; order Actinomycetales; family Microbacteriaceae; genus Diaminobutyricimonas. The sequence goes on from JAATFA010000076.1 coordinate 17,945, forward strand.
ACGGGCGCGGGCGTGGCCGAGGTCCTTCCCCGCCTGGACCGCCTGCCCAACGTGCGCGCCGCGAGCCTCAAGGGCGACGGCGCGCCGAGCGTGGCCGACTTCGTCGCCGCCTCGCACAGCTCCTACCTCGTCCACGACGCCGACCCGCTCGAGCACGTCGCGTCGGCCTGGGTCGAGTTCTTCGACGACCGGGCGACGCTCGGCACGCTCGAGGTCGAGGTGTCGACCGCGCTCGAGGCGTTCCGCCGGGGCGATCTCGTGCTGCCCGACTACTACCTCGTTCTCGACCCGGAGAGCCTCGCCCCGACGTGGAAGCACTGGTGGCTCGGCGTGCTCTCGAAGCTCGCGCGCAGCCGCGTCATCCCCGTCGCGGCCGACGCCTCGGCGCTGCGACGCCTGCTCGGACGCCTGCCGACGGGCAGGCCGTGGCCGGAGCCGGAGGGGTGGCTGCCCGGGCTGCGGACGACGATCCCCGACGCCGTCGGGCTCGGCGGCTGAGCGGCGGCGGGGCGAGCAGGCCGGGCGTCCGACCCGGAGGCGTCCGACCTGGAGGCGTCCGACCGGAGGCGTCCGACTGGAGGAGCGCCGCGACGCGCAGACGAACGAGGACACGGGATCGGGCGGCGCCCGCCCGCGTCTGACGCGCGAGAATGAGCACGATGACGACTCCCGCCTCCGACGACCCCACGCCATCCGGTCCGTCTGGCGACGCGGGGCCGAACGGCGAGGCACGTGCGGCCCGCTCGCGTGCCGGCTACGATCCGCTCCCGCTCGACAGCGACCTCGAGGTCGACGAGGGCACGGCACGCGCGCCCCGGCCCGTGCACGTCTCCCCCGCCTATCTCGTCCTCGTCGCGCTCGGGGGCGCGGTCGGCACGGCCGCACGGGAGGCCCTCACTCTCGCGGTGCCGTCGCTCGGCGCGTTCCCGCTCGCGGTCTTCGGGATCAACCTCCTGGGCGCGTTCCTGCTGGGCGTGCTGCTCGAGTCGCTCGTCCGGCGCGGACCCGACGTCGGCACGCGGCGCGCGCTGCGCCTGCTGCTCGGGACCGGAGTGCTCGGCGGCTTCACGACCTACAGCACGCTCGCGACCGACGCCGCATCCCTCATCGCGGGCGGGCAGGCAGCCGTCGGCGTCGCCTACGCGCTCGCCACGCTCGTGCTCGGCGCGCTCGCGACGTGGGGCGGCATCCGTCTCGCCGGGCTGATCGCGCGGAACGGGGCCGAGCGGTGACGCCGTCGCTCTTCGTGCTCGTCGCGTGCGCGGGCGGCCTCGGCGCGGCGCTGCGTCTCCTGCTCGACGGCGTCGTGCGCGCGCGCACGCGCGTGCGCTTCCCGCTCGGGACGATCGCGATCAACCTCTCCGGCTCGCTCGTGCTCGGCGTGCTCGCGGGCCTCGCGCTCTCCGCCGTCGTGCCGGAGTCGGTGCACGCCATCGCGGGGACGGGCTTCCTCGGCGGCTACACGACGTTCAGCACCGCGAGCTTCGAGACCGTGCGGCTGCTGCAGGAGCGGCGACCCGGCCCCGCCGCGCTCGCGGGCGCGGGCACGCTCGTCGCCGCCTCCCTCCTCGCGGGCCTCGGGCTCTGGCTCGGCTCTCTCGCCTGACCCGCGTCCGCCCCGCGCATCCCGTCCTGCACCCGTCCCTCCCAGCTCCTCCCGTCTCCTGCCCCGAAAACGAAGGAGAGCGGCGACACAGAACCCCGCGAAACAGCGTTCGGACGCCGAAAGCGGTCCGCTCTCCTTCATTTTCGGGAACGGTGGGTGAGGGAGGGGGAGGCGGGGTCAGGGGGCCGCGGCGGGGCGGAGCAGGGCGGCGTCGATGAGCACCTCGGCGGCGGCGCGTGCGTGGATCGCCGCCTCCGGCGACCCCGCGATCGCCGCGGTCGTCTGCGCCCCCTCCGCGAGGAGCGCGAGCTGCGGGGCCAGCGCCGGATCCGCTCCCGCCTCGCGCACGAGCCCGGCGACGAACGCCTGGAACGACTCCTTGTGCGCACGCGCGATCTCGGCGACGCGCGGGTTCGTCGGCGCGAGCTCGCCGAACGCGTTGATGAAGCCGCAGCCGCGGAACGTGTCCTGCACGAACCACTCGGCGAGGAAGTCGTAGATCGCGAGGAGCCGCGCGCGCGCGCCGTCGGCCGCCGCGACGCGCGCCTCAACCCCCTGCGTCCAGATGTCGTGGCGCTTGGCGAGCACGGCGGCGACGAGCTCATCCTTCGACGGGAAGTGCCGGTACAGGCGGCGCAGCGACACGCCCGCGGCGTCGCGGACCTCGTCCATGCCCACGGCGCCGAACCCGCGTGCGTAGAAGAGCGCGTCGGCGGCGTCGACGATCGCGGCCCGGGTCCGTTCGTCGTCCATGCATCGATTGTACCTTGCGCGAGAACCGTCGTTCTCATAGAGTGGGTCTCGAGTCGAGAACGATCGTTCTCGCATCGGTGAAAGGACACGACCATGGGTTACATCCGCGTGGGCATCGAGAACAGCACCCCCATCGAGCTTTACTACGAGGACCACGGCGAGGGTCAGCCCGTCGTCCTCATCCACGGCTATCCCCTCGACGGACGGTCGTGGGAGAAGCAGTCCGCTGCCCTGCTCGACGCCGGCTATCGCGTGATCGCCTACGACCGCCGCGGGTTCGGGCACTCGAGCCAGCCCGCCACGGGGTACGACTACGACACGTTCGCCGCCGACCTCGACGCCGTGCTCGAGGCCCTCGACCTCACGAACGTCGTGCTCGTCGGCTTCTCCATGGGCACGGGCGAGGTCGCGCGCTACCTGAGCACCTACGGATCGGCGCGCGTCGCGAAGGCGGCGTTCCTCGCCTCCCTCGAGCCGTACCTGCTCCGGACGGACGACAACCCGGACGGCGCCGCGCCGCTCGAGTTCTTCGAGGGGATCGCCGAGACCGTCAAGGCGGATCGCTACGCCTACTTCACGCGGTTCTACGCCGACTTCTACAACCTCGACGAGAACCTCGGCTCGCGCATCAGCGAGGAGGCCGTCCGCCACAGCTGGGACGTCGCGGCCGGCAGCGGGTTCGTCGCCGCCGCGGCCGCGCCGCTCACGTGGTTCACCGACTTCCGCGCCGACATCCCGCGGATCGACGTGCCCGCGCTCATCGTGCACGGCACGGCGGACGCCATCCTGCCGATCGACGCGACGGGCCGGGCGTTCGCGCGTCTCCTGCCCCAGGCGGAGTACGTGGAGATCGACGGAGCCCCGCACGGGCTGCTGTGGACCCACGCCCCCGAAGTCACCGAGACGCTCCTGCGCTTCCTCGCGCGCTGAGGCGACGAGGTCCTGCCGTGCGCCGCTCGACCCCGGCGGTCACGCGCCGTCGAGGGTCGAGCCGCGCGTCACGAGGCGCGGCGGCACGCGCTCGACACCGTGCCTCGGCTCGCCGCGCATCGCGGCGACGAGCAGCTCGGCCGAGCGCCGGCCGATCTCGCCGAGCCGAAGGTCGACGGTCGTGAGCGGGGGACGCGCACCCTCGGCCATCATCTCCCAGTCGTCGAACCCCGTGACGGCGACGTCCGCGGGCACCCGCACACCGCGCTCTCGCAAGCGCTCGGTCGCTCCGCGCGCGATCTGGTCGTTGCCGCACGCGATCGCGTCGAGGCCGTCGCCGTGCTGGGAGAGCAGCACGTCCGTCGCGGCGCGACCCCACGCCTCGCTCCACTGCCCGTGCATCGGGTCCCGCACGAGCGGGTGGCCCGAGGCGGTCGCGCACGCGGCGAGCGCGTCGGCACGCGTGCGCGCGCTCAAGTGATCGAGGGGGCCGGTCACGTGCGCGATGCGCTCGCGACCGAGGCTCGCGAGGTGGTCGTGCACGAGGCGCGCGCCCGCGACGTCGTCGGGCACGACGGAGCAGTCCGTCTGCCGTGACGAGGGGGCGAACGCGTAGACGACCGGGAGCTCCACGTCGACGGGATCCCGCGGCTCCGTGCGCTGCCCCGTGACGATGATGCCGTCGACGCGGCGCGCGAGGAGCTCCCGCACGTAGTGCTGCTCGCGCAGCGGGTCGTCGCGGCTGTCGCACAGGAGCACCATGATGCGGCCGGCCGAGAGCGCGTTCTCGGCACCGAGCAGGATCGGCAGGCTGAAGCGGCCGATCGAGTCGCCCGTGAGGAGCGCGACCGTGATCGTGCGCGAGCCGCCGAGAGCGCGCGCCGGCGCGCGCGCGTAGCCGAGCGCCGTCGCCGCCTCCCGCACGCGACGGCGCGTGCTCTCGCGCAGCTGGCCCGTGTTGTTGAGCACCTTCGACGCGGTCGCCGGCGAGACGCCCGCCGCCGCCGCGACGTCCGCGACGCGCACGCCGCGCGCTCCCTCGACCGTCGGCATCGGCTCACGCCCTTTCCGAAACGTTCCGAACGCTCGCCACTCTAGCGCGGCCGCCGGTGCGCGTCACCCGCTTGACCGCGGCGCAGCACGACGGATAGCGTCGGAACGCGTTCCGGAAATTCCGCCTCGAGCCGGACGCGCCCCCTTCCCGCGACCGATCGGAACGCGCACCCATGGCCCTCACCGACTCCCCCGCCTCCCCCACCGCCTTCCGCGCCGGGCACAGCGTCGCCGCCGTCACGGACGCCGCGGCCGTCGTCGAGCGCCCGCTCGGCCTCGACGCCGTCGCCATCACGGGCGGCTTCTGGCACGAACGGCAAGAGGCGAACCGCGCCGCCTCCATCCCGGACGGGCTGCGGCAGCTGCACGAGGCGGGCAACCTGCGCAACTTCGAGATCGCGGCCGGACGCGCGACCGGCGAGGCGGTCGGACCCGTCTTCGCCGACTCCGACGTCTACAAGTGGCTCGAGGCCGCCGCATGGGAGTACGCGCGCCATCCCGACGAGGAGCTGCTCGCGCGCCAGCTCGAGATCACCGAGCTCGTCGCCGCGGCGCAAGAGGAGGACGGCTACCTGGACACCGTCGTGCGCCTGCGCGAGGGCGAGCGGTACCGCGACCCCGCGCGCAACCACGAGCACTATTGCGCGGGCCACCTCTTCCAGGCCGCGGTCGCCCAGTCGCGCTGCACGGGTCGCGACGACCTCCTGCGCGTCGCCGTCCGTCTCGCCGACCACCTCGTGCGCACGTTCGGCCCCGGGCTGCGCGACGACGTCGACGGGCATCCGGTCGTCGAGATGGGCCTCGTCGAGCTCTACCGGCAGACGGGCGAGGCAAGCTACCTGGCCCTCGCCGAGCACTTCGTCGCCGCGCGCGGCGCGCACGTGCTCGAGCGCTGGGGCGGCAACCCGACCTACCTGTCGGATCGCGTGCCCGTGCGGGAGGCGCGAAGCGTCGAGGGCCACGCCGTGCGAGCGGTCTATCTCGCGGCGGGTGCTGCGGACGTCGCGACGGAGCGCGCGGACGCGGGACTGCTCGCGGCGCTCGCACGCCAGTACGCGGCGATGGCGGAGTCGAAGCAGTACCTGACGGGCGGCCTCGGTGCGCGCTGGGAGGGCGAGGCGTTCGGCGACCCGTACGAGCTGCCGGCCGACCGCGCGTACGCGGAGACGTGCGCGGCGATCGGCGGCGTGCAGTGGGCCTGGCGCATGCTCCTCGCGACGGGCGAGGCGCGCTACGCCGACCAGATCGAGCGCATGCTCTTCAACGGGTTCCTCCCCGGCGTCTCGCTGCGCGGCGCGGAGTACTTCTACGTCAACCCGCTCCAGCTGCGGCACGACGCGCACGCCGACGACGACCGCAGCCCGGCCCACGGACGCCGCGGCTGGTTCGACTGCGCGTGCTGCCCCCCGAACATCATGCGCACGCTCTCGAGCCTCGCCGCATACGTCGCGACGACGGCCGAGGGCGTGCTGCGCATCCACCAGTTCGTGGAGGGCGTCGTGCGCGTCGGCGAGGCCGAGATCGCCGTCGAGACCCGCTATCCGTGGCACGGCTCCGTGCGCGTGCGCGTCGTCCGCGCGGGCGCGGAGCCCGTGCGCCTTGCCGTGCGCGTGCCCGCGTGGGCGGAGGGCGCGTCCCTCGACGGCCGCCCGGTGCCCGCTGGCGCATACGCCGCGCCCGAGCGGGAGCTGCGCGCGGGCGACACGGTCGTTCTCGAGCTCCCGCTCGTGCCGCGGCTCGCGCGCCCGCACCCGCGCGTCGACGCCGTGCGCGGGTGCGTCGCACTCGAGCGCGGGCCGCTCGTCTACGCGCTCGAGGCGCCCGACCAGCCCGACGGCGTCGTCGTCGACGACCTCCGCATCGACACGCGTGCGGCGCTCGCCGACCGCGTCGAGGAGGGGCTGCTGGGCGGGATCGCGACGATCGTCGCCGAGGGCGTCGACTCCGGCACCGGTGCGCGCGTGCCGCTCACGGCCATCCCCTACTTCGCGTGGGCGAACCGCGGTCCCCGCGAGATGCGCGTGTGGATCCCCGAGGCCTCGTGAGCCGGATCGGGCGGCGCCGCATCCCGGTCCGCGCGGGCACGAGGGCGAGCTCGGGTGCGAGGATGAGGCCATGACCGGGCAGCGCATCGTCGTCCTCGGGGCGACCGGACACGTCGGCACCTACCTCGTGCCGCGGCTCGTCGCCGCGGGACACTCCGTCGTCGCCGTCTCGCGCGGGCTCCGCGAGCCGTACCGTCCCCATCCCGCGTGGGAGAAGGTCGAGCGCGTCGAGCTCGATCGCGTCGCGGAGGAGGCCGCGGGCGACTTCGGGGCGCGCGTAGCCGACCTCGCACCCGACGTCGTCGTCGACATGGTGTGCTTCACGCGCGACTCGGCCGTCCAGCTCGTCGACGCCCTCCGCGGGCGCGCCGAGCTGCTCGTGAGCTGCGGCACGATCTGGGTGCACGGCCCGGCGACCGCCGTCCCCGTCGCCGAGCACGAGGCTCGAGCCGCGTTCGGCGACTACGGCATCGGCAAGGCGGAGGTCGAGGAGCACCTGCTCGCGGAGTCCCGGCGACCCGGCGGCCTGCGCTCGATCGTGCTCCACCCCGGCCACATCACGGGCCCGGGCTGGCGCATGATCAACCCGGCCGGCAACCTCGACCTCGACGTGTGGGAGCGCCTCGCGGCGGGCGAGCCCGTCCTGCTGCCCGGACTCGGCCTCGAGACGCTGCACCACGTGCACGCCGACGACGTCGCCCAGGGGTTCCAGCTCGCGATTGAGCGCCAGGGGCAGGCGGCGGGCGAGTCGTTCCACGTCGTGTCCGAGCGTGCGCTCACGCTGCGCGGGTTCGCGGAGGCCGTCGCGGGCTGGTTCGGGCGCGCGGCGGAGCTGCGGTTCGCCCCGTTCGAGGAGTTCCGCGCGCGCACGAGCCCCGAGCACGCCGCGGCGACGTGGGAGCACATCTCCCGCAGCCCGTCGGCGAGCATCGAGAAGGCGCGCCGCATCCTCGGCTATCGCCCTCGGTACACCTCGCTCGAGGCCGTCGCGGAGGCGCTCGCATGGCTCGCGCGCGCGGGCGAGGTCGACCTCGGCGGACGGGAGCCCGCGCTCCCCTGACCGGGGAGCCGGCGTCCCCGCGGCGCTCCGTGCCGCTGCTCCCTGCCGGTCCGCGGCGCCCCGCGACGGTCCGCGCGCGTCAGCTCACGTGCACGCCGGGGCGCCGGGCGCGATCCGGCTCGGCGCGGCGCAGCACCTCGCGCGTGACGGGCGCGATCTCGCCGCCGCCGGTCACGAGGTAGCGCAGCATGTTGGAGATCGGGTGGCCCTCCGTCCACTCGAAGTAGATGTCCGGCACGACGCCCGTGAGCTCTCGGATCTCGAGCAGGATCGCGGCGAGGGTGTTGGGCACGTTCCCGCTGCGCACCTCGAGCACGCGGTAGCCGTGCCGCTCGACGCCGCGCACCTCGAGGTCCTCCTCGAAGTCCGACGAGTCCGCGGGGCTCACCTCGATGAAGAGCACGGGCGACGAGGGCGGGATGCGGCTGTCGCGCCGCTCATCCGAGAGCTTCCGCCGGTACTCGTCGCGGTCGGCGTCGTCGGGCTCCTTGGCGAGGATGTGGATGGAGCCGTACTCCTCGGCGTCGGAGAGCAGGTAGTCGCGCGCCACGTCGTCGAATGCGACCGACCGCGCGCGCAGCTGAAACGACCGGTGCACGCGCGAGACGATCGACACGACGATGATGCCGACGATGAAGAGGGCCGCGATGCGCACGCCGTCGGGGCGCTCGATGACGTTCGCGACGGTCGTGTACGCGAAGACGACGGCGACGACCGCGAACGCGACCGTCGCGCGCCGCGCCCCGCGACGCATCGCCGAGAGGAACACCGCGATCGAGGCCGACGTGATGAGCACGAGCACGCCCGTCGCGTAGGCGCCGCCCTGCTCGTCCACGTCGGCGTGGAAGACGATCGTGATGAGGAAGGCGATCGCCGTGAACACGAGCACGAGCGGACGCACGGCCGCCGCCCACTGCGGCGCCATGCCGTACCGGGGCAGGTAGCGGGGCACGAGGTTGAGCAGCCCCGCCATCGCGGACGCGCCCGCGAACCACAGGATGCAGATCGTGCTCACGTCGTAGACGGTGCCGAACGCGGGTCCGAGGTAGTCGTGCGCGAGGTAGGCGAGGGAGCG
>JAATFA010000124.1 GCA_015655445.1 Actinomycetales bacterium
CAAGCGCGACAAGCTCGCCTTCGAGCGCGAGATGCTCGGCCTCTACGTCTCCGACCACCCGCTCGCGGGGCTCGAGCTCCAGCTCGCCAAGCACGCGACGATCTCGATCGACCAGCTGCTCGAGGGGGACACGGCGGACGGCGAGATCGTGACGATCGCGGGGCTCGTCACGAGCGTGCAGCACCGCACGGCGCGCAACTCCGGCAACCAGTACGCGACGATCCAGGTCGAGGACTTCGGCGGGGAGATCACCGTGCTCTTCCTCGGCAAGACCTACCAGGAGTTCGCGCCCGCCCTCACGAGCGACTCCATCATCGTCGTGCGCGGGCGCGTGAGCGTGCGCGACGACGGCATGAACCTGCACGCCGTGAGCATGTTCGTGCCCGACCTCGGTCCGAGCCTCGGCGCGGGGCCGCTCGTCATCTCGCTCTCGGAGCAGCGCGCGACGACCGAGGTCGTCACGGCCCTCAGCGACGTGCTCATCCGCCACGCCGGCGACAACGAGGTGCGGCTCAAGCTCGTGCGCGGGGACACCGTGCGCATGTTCGAGATCCCGTATCCCGTGACCGTGAGCGCGGACCTCTACGGCGAGCTCAAGACGCTCCTCGGCCCCGCGTGCCTCGCCTGAGGCGCGGAGTCCCCGGCCGCGCCGCACGGCCCCGCGTCCGCGTGCGTGCGTGTGCCCTCTAGGCTGGTCGGGCCATGATGCGCATCCTCGACCTTCGCGGCCGCGAGCTCTCGCGCGCCGAGCTCCTCTCCCTCGTCCCGCGCGCGCGCGCCGATCACTCCTCCGCCGCCGACGCCGCGCGCGCACTCGTCGCCGAGGTGCGCGAGCGCGGCGAGGCCGCCCTTCTCGACCAGGCCGAGCGCTTCGACGGCGTGCGTCCCGAGCGCGCGCGCGTGCGCCCGGACGAGATCGAGCACGCCGTGCGTGCGCTCGACCCCGGCGTGCGCGCGGCCCTCGAGCTCGCGATCGAGCGCGTGCGCGCGGCGAGCCGTCCGCAGCGCCCCGACCCCGTCGTGACCGCGATCGGCCCGGGCGCCGAGATCGTGCAGCGCTGGATGCCGGTCACGCGCGTGGGCCTGTACGTTCCGGGGGGCAAGGCGGTGTACCCCTCGAGTGTGGTCATGAACGTCGTCCCCGCCCAGATCGCGGGCGTCTCCTCGGTCGCGCTCGCGTCGCCCGCGCAGCGCGAGACGGGATCCGTGCACCCGACGATCCTCGCGGCGGCGGGCCTGCTCGGCGTCGAGGAGGTGTACGCGATGGGCGGTGCCGGCGCGATCGCGGCGCTCGCCTACGGCGTCACGACGATCGACCTCGATCCGGTGGATGTCGTCACGGGACCCGGCAACGCCTTCGTGACCGCCGCGAAGCGCATCGTCTCGGGCGTCGTCGGCATCGACGCCGAGGCGGGACCCACCGAGATCCTCGTCATCGCCGACGCCGGAGCGGACGCGCGCGTCGTCGCGGCCGACCTCGTGAGCCAGGCCGAGCACGACGAGCTCGCCGCGGCCGTGCTCGTGACCGACGCACCGGACCTCGCCGAGCGCGTGGGCGCGCTCGTGCGCGACCTCGCCACCGGGACGCGTCACGCCGAGCGCGTGCGCGCCGCCCTCTCCGGGGAGCAGTCGGCGGTCGTGCTCGTCGACGGACCGGCGGCGGCGGTCGCCTTCAGCAACGCGTACGCCCCCGAGCACCTCGAGATCCACACCGCCGAGCCGGGCCTCGTGCTCGACGGCATCGAGAACGCGGGCGCGGTCTTCCTCGGGCCGGACGCGCCCGTGAGCCTCGGCGACTACCTCGCGGGCTCGAACCACGTGCTCCCGACGGGCGGGCAGGCGCGATTCCGGTCGGCGCTCGGCGCGCACACCTTCCTCCGCCCGCAGCAGATCGTGCGCTACGACCGCGCGGCGCTCGCGGCGGTGCGCTCCGGCATCCGCGCGCTGAGCGACGCGGAGGACCTGCCCGCGCACGGCGACGCGGTCGACGCTCGCTTCGTGTCCCCCGTCGCCGAGTAGCCGCGGCGCCGGGCGCCGCGCGCTCCGTCGCACCCGCGTCCGGGCGCCGTCGGCCGGTATCCTGAACGGGATGTTCTGCCCCTTCTGCCGCCACCCCGACACGCGCGTCGTGGACTCCCGCACGAGCGACGACGGTCTCGCGATCCGCCGGCGTCGGCAGTGCCCGGAATGCGGACGCCGGTTCAGCACGACCGAGACGGCGAGCCTCAACGTCATCAAGCGCAGCGGCGTGATCGAGCCGTTCAGCCGGGAGAAGATCGTCGCGGGCGTGCGCAAGGCGTGCCAGGGGCGCCCGGTCACCGACACCGACCTCGCCGTGCTCGCCCAGCGCGTCGAGGAGGCGATCCGCGCGACGGGCGCGTCCCAGGTCGAGGCGAACGACATCGGCCTCGCGATCCTGCCGCCCCTGCGCGAGCTCGACGAGGTCGCCTACCTGCGCTTCGCGAGCGTCTACCAGGCGTTCGACTCGCTCGACGACTTCGAGGCCGCGATCGCGCTCCTGCGCGTCGAGCACGACGGCGCCGCGACGCCCGCGTCGGACGACGCGGCGCGCTGAGCGGGCGCATGTACGCCCTTCTCTTCCGGCTCGTCCTCACGCGGTGGGACCCCGAGCGCGCGCACCACCTCGCGTTCGTCGTCATCCGCGCGCTGGCCCTGCCAGGACTGCGCTCGCTCGCGCGCGTGCTCACGGCGCCCGATCCGTCGCTCGCGGTCGAGGCGCTCGGCGTGCGCTTCCCGTCGCCGTTCGGCGTCGCCGCGGGCTTCGACAAGCTCGGCACGGGCATCATCGGCCTCGGCGCGCTCGGGTTCGGCCACGTCGAGGTCGGCACGATCACCGCGCTCCCTCAGCCCGGCAACCCCCGCCCGCGCCTGTTCCGCCTCGTCGCGGACCGCGCCGTCGTCAACCGCATGGGGTTCAACAACGAGGGCGCCGAGGCCGCCGCGGCGCGCATTGCCCGCGCTCGCTCCCGCCGGGGGCGCCCCGTCATCGGGGTCAACATCGGCAAGTCACGCGTCGTGCCCGTCGAGGAGGCGATCGCGGACTACGTGCGCAGCACGCGCGTGCTTGCGCCGCTCGCGGACTACCTCGTCGTCAACGTGAGCTCGCCCAACACCCCGGGCCTGCGCGGCCTGCAGGACGAGGAGCACCTCGAGCCGCTCCTGCGCGCCGTGCACGAGGCGGCCGGCCGCACGCCCCTCCTCGTCAAGATCGCGCCCGACCTCGCGGACGAGGACGTGCGGCGCATCGCCGCGCTCGCGGTCGCGCTCGACCTCGACGGCATCGTCGCGACCAACACGACGATCGAGCGCGAGGGCCTGCGCACGGATCCCGAGATCGTCGAGGCCGCGGGGGCAGGCGGCCTCTCGGGCGCGCCGCTCGCGCGCCGGTCGCTCGAGGTCCTGCGCATCGTGCGCTCGGTCGTGCCGCGCGCGATGTGCGTCGTCTCGGTCGGGGGAGTGGAGACCGCGCGGGACGTCGTCGAACGGCTCGAGGCGGGGGCGACGCTCGTGCAGGGCTACACGGCGTTCCTGTACCGGGGCCCGCTATGGGCCCGACAGGTCAACCGCGCGCTCGCCCGGGGACGCGTCAGGCGGGATACGCGCCGCGCTTGACCTGCGGCTTGGGCAGGCGCATGCGGCGCAGCTGCAGCGCGCGCATCGCGGCGTACCAGCGCACGCCGCGCTCGACGCGATCCGCGCCGAACTTCGCCGCGAGCTTTCTCCGCACGAGGAAGCCGAGCATGAGGCTGTCCGCGACCACGATGATGAAGAAGATCCACAGCGCGATCATGCCGATCGTCTGCAGGGCCGGCATCTGCACGATGCTCAGCAGGATGACGAGGAACATGAGCGGGATCATGAGCTCGCCCGCGCTGAAGCGCGCGTCGACGTAGTCGCGCACGAAGCGCTTCTGCGGTCCCTTGTCGCGTGCGGGCAGGTAGCGCTCGTCGCCGTTGGCCATGCCGACGCGCGCGCGGTCGCGCGCGCTCTGCATCTTCGCTCGCGCCTCCCGGTTCGCCTGGCGACGGTCGGTGGGCACGAGCGGCCGCTTGCGCTCGGCCTCGCGCTCGCGCCGCGTGGGCGTCGCGCGACCCTTGCCGGTCGTCCGCGTCGCGTCGGCGGGCTGCTGCTCGCTCGGCGCCGTCGGCATCGTCTTCGCCACGGCTGATCCTCTCGTCGTCCTCCTAAGATTACCCGCATGACCTCGAGCGAGAGCGAGACGATCGCGTCCGGACCCGACACCGAGGAGGCCCTGCGCGGCGCCGTGCAGGAGGGCATGCCGCAGGCGATCGCGGACCTCTCGAGGCTCGTGCGCATCCCCTCGGTCTCGTGGCAGGGCTACGACCCCGCGCCCATGAGCGCGAGCGCCGAGCTCGTGCGCGACCTGCTCGCCGGGACGGGGGCGTTCGACGACGTGCGCATCGCGCGCGCGAGCGTCGCGGGCGCCGATGCCCTCGGACAGCCCGCCGTGCTCGCGACGCGCGCCGCGCGTCCGGGTCGCCCCACTGTCCTGCTCTACGCGCATCACGACGTGCAGCCGCCCGGTCTCGAGCAGGACTGGGAGTCGCCGGCCTTCGAGCCGACGCTGCGCGGCGGGCGCCTCTACGGCCGCGGCGCCGCCGACGACAAGGCGGGAGTGCTCGCCCACGTCGCCGCGATCCGCGCCGTCGCGCGCGTGCTCGGCGACCGGCTCGGGCTCGGGCTCGCGGTCTTCGTCGAGGGCGAGGAGGAGTCGGGGTCGCCCTCGTTCTCGACCTTCCTCCACGAGCACCGCGACGCGCTCGCCTCCGACGTGATCGTCGTGGCGGACTCGGACAACTGGAGCACCGAGACCCCCTCGCTCACCGTCGGGCTGCGCGGCAACGTCACATTCCAGCTCACGGTCTCGACGCTCGGCCACGCCTCGCACTCCGGCATGTTCGGGGGAGCCGTGCCGGACGCGATGCTCGCGACGGTCCGACTGCTCTCCACGCTCTACGACGAGGACGGAGCGGTCGCCGTCGACGGGCTCGAGCGCCGGGAGGCGGAGACGCCCGAGTACACCGAGGACCGGTTGCGCGCCGAGGCGGCGCTCCTCGACGGCGTGAGCCCGATCGGGCGCGGCAGCCTGCCCTCGCGCATGTGGAACCAGCCCTCGGTGACGATCACGGGCATCGACGCGCCCTCCGTGCGGGACGCGTCCAACACGCTCCTCCCGAGCGTCACGGTCGTCGTGAGCGTGCGCGTCGCGCCCGGGCAGAGGGCGCGGGACGCCTTCGCCGCGGTCGAGCGCCACCTGCGTGCCCACGCGCCGTTCGGGGCGCACCTCGAGTTCTCGAGTGTGAGCCTCGGCGACCCCTTCCTCGTCGACACGAGCGGCGCGGCCGTCGGCCTCGCCCTCTCCGCGATGGCGGACGCGTGGGGCTCCGCGCCCGTGCAGGTCGGCGTCGGCGGCTCCATCCCGTTCATCGCCGACCTCGTCGAGCTGTTCCCGCAGGCGCAGATCCTCGTCACAGGAGTCGAGGATCCGGACACGCGTGCGCACAGCCCCAACGAGTCCCTCCACCTCGGCGTGTTCGCGCGCGCGATACTCACCGAGGCGTTGCTGCTCGCACGCCTCAACGACCGCGTAGAATCGGACGGTCCGCGTTGAGCGGCACGACCGGCATGGACGTTCTCGTGAAGGAAGAGGTCATGAGCGACACGACTCTCGCACCGGCGACGCACGGCGTCACCCTCACCGACGCGGCCGCGGCGAAGGCCCGGTCCCTGCTCGAGCAGGAGGGCAACGACGACCTGAAGCTGCGGATCGAGGTGCAGCCCGGCGGATGCTCGGGCCTCATCTACCGGCTCTACTTCGACGAGAACCTGCACGAGGGCGACGCCGTCGTCGAGTTCGGCGGGGTGGGACTCGTCGTGGACCGCATGAGCGCGCCCTACCTCGACGGCGCGTCGATCGACTTCGAGGACTCGATCCAGAAGTACGGCTTCTCGATCGACAACCCCAACGCGACCGGCAGCTGCGCCTGCGGCGACAGCTTCCACTGACCGCACTCCCGTCCGCCGCGACGCACGCCGCGATCCCGTGAAGAGCCGCCCTGCGGGGCGGCTCTTCGTGCGTCTCGGGGGCCGCGGGGCACCGCCTGCTGCCCTCCCGACGCGCGTCGCGCGACATGGCCGGCGCGACGCCAGGCTATAGACTGGCGACTAAGCCGTCCACGTACTTCCGAGAGGTTCCAGGTGCGCTTCAACCGCCGTCTTCGTTGGATCACGGTCCCGGTCGCGGTCGGAGTCGCGTTCGTGCTCGCGGGCTGCACGCAGCAGCAGCTCCTCGGCTTCCTCCCCACGACGCGCGGCGCGACGAACCACGTCGACTCGGTCATCGGCCTGTGGGTGACCTCGTGGATCGTCCTGCTCGGCGTCGGCGTCCTCACGTGGGGCTCGATCATCTGGGCGATCGTCGTCTACCGCCGGCGGAGGGGACAGGCGGGGCTGCCGGTGCAGCTGCGCTACAACCTCCCGGTCGAGATCTTCTACACGATCGTGCCGCTCATCCTCGTGCTCGGCTTCTTCGCCTTCACGGCCAAGGACCAGGCCGACATCGAGAAGCCCGTCAAGGCCGACCAGACGATCGAGGTCTTCGGCAAGCGCTGGGCGTGGGACTTCAACTACGTCGACGAGAACGTGTACTACGCGGGCGTGCAGGCCCCCACGAAGGCCGACGGCGAGCTCGACACGAGCAACCTGCCCACGCTCTACCTGCCCGTGGGCAAGAACATCGAGATCAAGCTCGAGTCGCGCGACGTCGCCCACTCGTTCTGGGTCGTCGGCTTCCTGTACAAGAAGGACGTCATCCCGGGCAAGACGAACTACATGTATGTCAAGCCGGAGAAGACGGGCACGTACGAGGGGAAGTGCGCGGAGTTCTGCGGCGAATACCACTCGAGCATGCTCTTCACGGTCAAGGTGGTCTCGCAGGCCGACTACGACGCGTACATCGCCTCGCTCAAGCAGAAGGGCAACACCGGCCAGCTCGGCCCCACCTACAACACGAACGCGGACGGCGACACGGACCAGGCCGCGGTCACCTCGGGCAAGTAAAGGCATTCGCATGACGCTCACCGCACCCCGTCCGCAGGTCACGGCCCCGTCGGAGCCGATCACGCCGTCCGCGCAGCGCAAGGGCAACATCGTCGTCCGGTGGGTCACGACGACCGATCACAAGACGATCGGCTACCTCTACCTCATCACGTCGTTCTTCTACTTCCTGCTCGCCGGCGTCATGGCGCTCGTCATCCGCGCGCAGCTCTTCGAGCCGGGCCTGTCGATCGTGCCGAGCAAGGAGCAGTACAACCAGCTCTTCACGATGCACGGCACGATCATGCTGCTCATGTTCGCGACGCCGCTCTTCGCGGGCTTCGCGAACGCGCTCATGCCGCTGCAGATCGGCGCGCCGGACGTCGCGTTCCCGCGACTCAACGCCTTCGCGTACTGGCTCTACCTCTTCGGCTCGCTCATCGCGGTGGCCGGCTTCCTCACCCCGCAGGGCGCGGCGGACTTCGGCTGGACGGTCTACACGCCGCTCAGCGAGCAGACCTTCTCGCCCGGCCTCGGCGGCAACCTCTGGGTCTTCGG
>JAATFA010000185.1 GCA_015655445.1 Actinomycetales bacterium
CCGACGGGGTCGGTCTCGTCGATGAGGAGGTCCGACGGGGCTTGGCTCTTGGCCCGCTCGAAGGGGTCGCGCACGCGGCTCGCGCCCACGCCGACGAACATCTCGACGAAGTCGGAGCCGGAGATCGAGTAGAACGGCACGCCCGCCTCGCCCGCGACCGCGCGCGCGAGGAGCGTCTTGCCCGTGCCAGGAGGGCCGTAGAGGAGGACGCCCTTGGGGATGCGCGCACCGACCGCCTGGAACTTCGCCGGCTCCTTGAGGAAGTCCTTGATCTCCTCGAGCTCCTCGATCGCCTCGTCCGCGCCCGCGACGTCGTCGAACGTGACCTTCGGGCTCTCCTTGGAGACGAGCTTCGCGCGCGACTTGCCGAACTGCATGACGCGGTTGCCGCCGCCCTGCACGCGCATGAAGAGGAAGTAGAAGATCGCGCCGATGATGAGGAACGGCAGCAGGATCTGGACGATCGACAGCAGGAAGTTCTGCTGCGGGACCTCGTCGTTGTACTTCGCGTGCGAGTCGTCGATGGCCTTGATGATCTCCGGGCCGCGCGGCGCCACGTAGTAGAACTGCACGTGCTCGCTGCCCTTGTAGGGATCGTCGAGGGTGAGATCGACGCGCTGCTCTCCGTCGACGACCTTCACCTGGGACACCGTGTCGCCCTTGAGGAGGCCGAGCCCCTCCTGGGTCGTGATCTGACGGAAGCCCGTGCTCGTGAGCAGGCTGAAGCCGATCCAGAGGATGAGCAGCCCGACCACGACCCAGATCACGGGTCCGCGGAGAATGCGCTTGAGGTCCATGGTCCTGCCAGGCTACCGCGACGAGCCTTTGCGCTGCCCGCGTGTTCGCCCCAGGGGGAACGAGAGGACTACTGGTAGACGTGGGGAGCGAGCACCGCGACCGCCTTGAGGTTGCGGTAGCGCTCGGCGTAGTCGAGTCCGTACCCCACGACGAACTCGTTCGGGATGTCGAACCCGAGGTAGGAGACCGGCACGACGATGCGCGCCGCGTCCGGCTTGCGCAGGAGCGCGCACACGCGCACGGACGCCGCGCCGCGGCTCTCGAGGTTGGCGAGCAGCCAGGAGAGCGTGAGGCCGGAGTCGACGATGTCCTCGACGATGAGCACGTGACGCCCCGTGAGATCCGTGTCCAGGTCCTTGAGGATGCGCACGACGCCGCTCGAGCGCGTGCCGGCGCCGTACGAGGAGACGGCCATCCAGTCCATGTCGACGTGCACGCGCAGCTCGCGCGCGAGGTCCGCCATGACCATGACGGCGCCCTTGAGCACCCCGACGAGGAGCGGGCGGTCGCCGTCGTAGTCGGCCTCGATCCGGCGCGCGAGGCGGACGATCCCCTCGCGGACCTGCTGCTCCGTGAGAAGCACCTCGGCGAGGTCGCCGCGCACGTCGTCGACATCCATGCACCGACAGTATCGGCTCGCGCGAGGCCTCTTTACCCGGCGGCGCGGAGCACGAGCAGCCCGCCGTCGCGCTCGGCGCGCACACCGGGGAGGTACACGGCTCCCTGCCCATGCCAGTCGGTCGCGAGCCGAGCGACCTCGAGCGTCTGCGCGCGCGTGAGCGAGACCCCGAACTCGCTCGAGACGGCGAGCCGGATGAGACGCTGACGCAGCGCGGGCGGGTTGCTCACGAGCGCGGCGACGGGAAGCGACAGCCCCGCCTCTGCGTGCTCGACGAGCTCCTCGGCGAGCTCCTCGGCGAACCGGTCGAGCGCCTCGCCGTCCTCGCGCGCGGCGAGCGCCGTGCGCGCGAGGGCCTCCGCGATGCCCGGGCCGAGCTCGCGCTCGAGCACGGGAAGGACGCGCTCGCGCACGCGCACGCGCGCGTACGCGGGATCGAGGTTGTGCGGGTCGTCCCACGGCTCGAGGCCCGCGTCGCGGCACGCCTGGCGCGTCGTCGCGCGGCGCACGCCCAGGAGCGGGCGGGCGAGGGATCCCGTCCACGTCGCCATGCCGGCGAGGCTGCCGGTGCCGCTGCCGCGCGCGAGGCCGAGGAGCACGGTCTCCGCCTGGTCGTCGAGCGTGTGCGCGAGAAGCACCGCGACGGCGCCGCGCGCGACCCGATCCTGCTCGAGCGCCTCGTAGCGCGCCGCGCGCGCCGCCGCCTCGGGGCCGCCCGCGCCGTGCACCCGCACGCGCACGACCGTCACGGGGTCGAGGCCGAGAGCGCGCGCCCGCGCGGCCGCGCGATCCGCGACCGCCGCCGAGCCCTCCTGCAGGGCGTGGTCGACGACCGTCGCGCCCGCGCGCAGTCCCGCGCGCGACGCCTCGAACGCCGTAGCGGCGGCGAGCGCGAGCGAGTCGGCGCCGCCGCTCAGGGCGACGAGGACGAGCGGACGGGCTCCGGCGTCCGCGGCGGCGAGGCCGACGAGCACGCCGCGCACGGCACGACGCACGTCGGCGACGGCGGGCGTCAGGCGCGGACGACGACCGGAGGAGGGCTCGCCGGGGCTCATCGGATAACGTTAGTGCAGCATCCAGCCCGTGGGCCGGACGGGCCCGACACGAGGGAGACAACTGCACCGTGGCCGCGTATGACGTCGTGATCGAGATCCCCAAGGGAAGCCGCAACAAGTACGAGGTCGACCACGAGACGGGCCGCGTGCACCTCGACCGCGTGCTCTTCACCCAGTTCGTCTACCCGACCGAGTACGGCTTCTTCGAGAACACGCTCGGCCTCGACGGCGACCCCGTCGACGCGCTCGTGCTGCTCGAGTACCCGACCTTCCCGGGCGTCGTCGTCACAGTGCGTCCTGTGGGCGTCTTCAAGATGAGCGACGAGGCCGGCAGCGACGCGAAGGTCGTGTGCGTGCCGCACAAGGACCCGCGCTGGCAGCACATCCAGGACGTCGAGGACGTCCCCGAGAACGTCCGGAAGGAGATCGAGCACTTCTTCGCGCACTACAAGGACCTCGAGCCGGGCAAGTTCGTGACGGTCGAGGGCTGGGGCGATGCCGCCGAGGCGGAGGCGATCGTGCAGGCCGGCTTCGAGAAGCTGCGCGCCGAGGGCCGCTGATCCGTCGCCCCCGGCGCGAGGTCGGGCCGGCCGCCGGCCCTCTCCTGCCGAAAAAGTGACACGCGCGCACGGAGTCCGTGCGCGCGTGTCACTTTTTCGGCAGGAGAGAGGGTCAGGCGGCCGGCCGGCCGGCCTGGTACCAGAGGTCGCCGTAGCGGACCGGGACGATGCGCACGGGTGCGCCGACGTGCGGCGCCTCGATCATCTGGCCGCCGCCGATGTACATGGTCACGTGGTACATGTCGCTGCCGTTGCGCGTCGTCGTGTACCAGAGCAGGTCACCGGGCTGCATCTGCGCGAGCGGCACGAGCTTCCCCTGCGCGCGCATCGTGTTGTACTGGTTCGTCGCCGAGTGCGTGCCGATGTAGATGCCGACCGCCTTGTAGGAGTACAGCGTGAGGCCCGAGCAGTCCCAGCCCGGGTTCCCCGTGCCGGCGAAGACGTACGGGAGTCCGAGCTGGGCCTTCGCGAACGCGATCGCGCCCGCGACGGCGTTCCCGTTGGGGGCCCCGACCGAGGCGGCGGGCGCCGAGCCGGAGCCGCTCGAGCCCGACCCGCTCGATCCGGACCCTCCCGAGCTCGAGCCGTTCGAGGTCGTGCCGCCCGAGGAGCGGGTCGGCTGCTGCGCGGCCGCGGCGGCCCGGCGCTGCTCCTCCTCCTTCTGCTGCTGGGCGAGCTGGCCCTGCTGGTACGCCGCCTCGACGGATGCCGTCGTTCCCTTGAGGGTCGCGAGCTGGGCGTACAGCGTGTCCTGCACCGACTGCTGTTGCTGCACCTTCGTCTCGGCCGCCTGGGCCGCCGATTGCGCGTCGGCGAGCGCCTTCTTCGCGTCCTCGAACTGCGCCTGGCGCTGCTTCTCGGCCGCCTGCGCGTCAAGGGTGAGCGAGCGCGCGAGGTTGCGGTCGCGCACGGCCGTCTCGTAGAGGTTCGAGGACTGCGTGCTGAGCTTGCTGAGCGTCCCGAGGCGCGCGAGCATGTCGCCGCCCTTCGAGTCGTCGAAGACGAGCCCGATCGTCGGGTCGCCGCCGCCCTGACGGGCGAGCTGCGCGATGAGCGCGCCGACACGACGCGCGGAGGCGTCCGCGCGGTCGGAGGCGGCCTTCGCCTGCTTCTGCAGGTCCTCGGCCTTCGCGGTCGCGGCGTCGAGCGCGTCGAGCGCCTGGTTGTAGATCTCGCCCTTCTGCAGGGCGATCCGGTTGTAGTCGTCCGCCGACTTCTGCAGATCCGCGAGGAGGCCCTGGATCTGGGCGATCTGCGCCTGCGTCGCCTGCTGGTTCGCGCGGGCGCGCTCGACGTCGTCCCACGACGGGTACTTCGGATCGTCCGCGTGCGCGGGCGGGGCGGCGGTCGCCACCGTCGTGCCGAGAGCGGCGGCGACGGCGAACGCCATCGCCCCCACGTGTCCGGTTCGAGTACTCGCCATCAGTCCATCCCCACGTCGCTCCGACGGTCTAGCCAACGTCGACCCCCTGGTTCCTCATGAACGGGACGGGGTCCGTCACCGCTCCATTCAACCGCACTTCATAGTGGAGGTGGCATCCGGTCGCGTCGCCGGTCGCGCCCGTGAGCGCGATGAGCTGCCCCGCGACGACGTTCTGGCCGAGCTTCACCTTCACGCCGCCGTTGACGATGTGGGCGTACTGCGTGCTGATCCCGCCGCCGTGGTCGATGCGCAGGTAGTTGCCGTATCCTCTCCCGTAGCCGATGAACCCGACCGTGCCGGCGTGGGCCGCGTAGATCGGCACGTTGCAGCCGCCTGCGATGTCGACCCCGTAGTGGAAGTCCGGGCGGCGCGTGACCGGGTGGATGCGGTAGCCGAACGGGCCCGAGATGTGACCGGAGGTGGGCCACGTCCACCCGCTCGCGCTGATGCGGTTCGACCCGATCGTCGCACCCGCGGCACCCTGCGCCTTGAGGTACTCCTGGTACTTCGCCTCCGCGTCCTCGCGGTTCTGGGTCAGGAGCGTGAGCTGTGCCTGGAGCTCCGCGGAATGCTGCTGCTGCGCGTCGAGGGCCTGCTGCGCAGCCTGCGCGGCCTGCAGCGCGCTCGTGTAGGCCGCCTGCGCGTCGTCCTTCGCCTTCTCGCGGATGCCCTTGGCGACGTCCGCCTGGTCGGTGAGGGACTGCGCGGTGTTCCCGTCCCGCAGGGCGCGCGCGTAGATCTCGTTCGCCTGCTCGGAGAGCTTGCCCGCTCGCCCGAGCTTGGTGAGCGCGTCGCTCGCGCCGCTCCCGTTCGCGAGCAGGCCCGCGGCGAGGGTCGTGCCGCCCCCGCGATAGATCTGCGCCGCGAGCTGGCCCGCCTGCCTCTTCGAGGCCGCCGCGGCGGCGCGCGCGTCGTCCGCCTGCTTCTGGAGCGTGAGCACCTTCTGGTTGGCCGCCTGGTAGGCGGTGTCGGCGGTGAAGTACGCCTCGCTCTTGGCCTGGGCGTCCGCGGACTTCGCGCTCGCGTCGGCGGAGAGCTGCGCGAGGAGCTGGTTGATCCGGTCGACCTCGGCCTTCTTCGCGGCCTCGTTCGACCGCGCGGCCTGCACCTGGTCCCACGTGGGGTAGTCGTCGGCGAACGCGGGCGCGGGCGCGACGAGCACGGCGGCCGCCGCGATGCCGGCCGCGAGCACGGCGGCGGCCCAGCGCACGCGGCGGAGGCGGCCGCCCGGAGTCCGGACGGGGAGGGTGGAGCTCATGGACGGGAACCTCGCATACGCGCTATCCGATGCCCGGCCGGCGGCGGCGCCGCGCAGGACGGCCGAGTCTCAACGACCACTTGAACCTATCCGTCGCCTCGGCGGATACGGGGCTCATTCGCGCCGTTTCGGCAACTCGCGCTCGTTTGGCGTTTCGACTCCGGCGCCCGTATGCTTGACCGTCGGTTGCTGTGGCGCCCGGCTGGGTCCCATGGCCCCATCGTTCAGAGGCCTAGGACTCCGCCCTTTCACGGCGGCAACACGGGTTCGAATCCCGTTGGGGTCACGCGAGCAATCGATGAGGCAAACTGAATAGCACAAGGCACTGTAGCGCAGTCGGTTAGCGCGCCGCCCTGTCACGGCGGAGGTCGCGGGTTCAAGTCCCGTCAGGGTCGCGGAAGCGACAAGCCCTTTCGTGAGAGAGGGCTTTTCTTCCAAGAGCGCCGGCTCACCGGCGTCTCGGCTCTGTAGCTCAGTTGGTAGAGCGCACGACTGAAAATCGTGAGGTCACGGGATCGACGCCCGTCGGAGCCACCACCAGAAGCCCCCGATCTCTCGGGGGTTTCGTCGTTTCACGACGCAGTTGCACCCAATCGCGCCTGTACATCGTGCCGGTTTTGTGCCGGTCGCAGCGTTTAGTCAGGGCCCATGAGCACGCTGTAGGTTCTCGGTTGCGGAGCAATCTCACGTAAATGTCGTCTGATGCACATCGGTTCGTCTCGCCTACTTGACGAAATCCTACGGGTGGCTGAAACCCTGTTTCACAAGGGGATCAGTTCCAGCACAACCGGCGAGCCTTGTAACGAATCGGGCCGACGCGGACATTCCTAGTTGTGATGGATGATCCGGCCGAGCTTGACCTGTGGAGTCGTGCGCGCGCCAACGATGGTGAGGCGTTCGGCCGCTTGTTCGACCTGCATCGCGATCGCGTGTACCGGCGCGCTCTGAGGCTGCTGGAGGATCAGCACGACGCCGAGGACGTCACGGCCGGCGCGTTCTTCGAGCTGTGGCGCAAGCGCCGCTCGGTGCGACTGGTCGCCGGCTCCGTCCTCCCGTGGCTGCTCGTCACCACGGTCAACCTCTCGCGCAATCTGCGCCGGTCGACGTCGCGGTATCAGCGACTGCTTCGCGCGACGACGAGGAGCGAAGCGATCGCCGGCCCCGACGCCGAGCCGATCGAGACGCACGACCGGCTCGTGGCGTCCCTCGGGCAGCTCGCGCCCGTCGACGCCGCGCTCCTCGCCCTCACTGCCTTGGAGGGTCTGCCGATCGCGCAGGCCGCCGAGGCGGTCGGCGTGAAGCCGGCGACAGCCCGCGTGCGGCTGCACCGCGCCCGCCAGCGGCTGCGAATCGACCTGCACGACCTCAACCCATCTTCACGACCCGCCGAAGGGATGAACTGATGACCACGACCCCGACACTCGATCCCGAGTTCGCCAGCGCCATCCGCGACGAGCTCGTCGCAATCGGCACCAAGAAGAGCCGCCTCCAGCGCCACCAGCGCCGCACCCGAGCCCTCGGCATTGGCATCGCCGCTGTGGCCGTCGCCGCAGCTACGACGGGCGCCGCAGTGGCCACCAACTACGGCGGCCTCACCACCGTCACGCCGGCCGGCACGCCCGTGACCGTCACCCACACCGGCACTGCCACGATCGGCCTCGGACCCGCCGTGACGGGCGCGAACTCCGTCATCGTGGACCTCTCGTGCGTCAGCGGCACCGGCAAGGTCTCCGTCCCGCTCACGCCCGGCGTCATGCAGAACATCAACACCGGCAAGGTCATCGCCCCGACTGGCCCGGAGACGACGGAGTTCAACTGCGGCAGCCTGACCAGGGGCGTCCGCGTCACCGACGGCTACCTCGCGCCGGGCAGCACATCGATCACCATCACCGTCGACCCCGACACCACCTGGAAGGCCACCGCCCAGTACGGCACCGCCACAACGAGCGACTGGGGCATCAACGCCAACGGCCAGACCTACGGTGCCGTCAACAAGAAGAACGGCATGCCCGACCTTGAACCCGTGCAGGCCACCAACGGCGCCGTCGGCTACGCCTTCACCAAGGAGATGCTTCCGCCCCACCAGGACGGGGACTCCGTCAACGTCTACGAGTCGGACGGCACCACGGTCATCGGCCAATTCGTCTTCGGCGATAACTAGCCGGGAGCACCGCGCGGACTCCGTGCCGGAAACGATCGTTATCGGGCCACGCCTCGGGACTGTAAGAAAAACGGTGGGTGAGGGTCCGGCTTGATCCGAGAGGAGATGGCCGTGGCTGACACGACCGAGGTCGTCGTTGACGACGGGATGATTGATCCCGTGACCGGGGAGATCATCGATCAGAAGGAGCTCGCGGAGCAGCTGCTCGCGCAAGCGAAAGAACAAGGCGTGAGCCTGACCGGGCCAGGTGGCTTGCTGAGCCAGCTGACCAAGAACGTGCTCGAGACCGCGCTGGAGGCCGAGTTGACCGAGTATCTCGGTCATGAGCACGGCGGGACCCCGATCGCTGCGAACATGCGCAACGGGACGCGGATGAAGACGGTGC
>JAATFA010000147.1 GCA_015655445.1 Actinomycetales bacterium
CCGGCCGGCACCGGCGTCAGCTGCGCGCGTGCGCCTCGAGGAACTCGTACAGCTCGCGGTCGTCGACGCCCGGGAACGTGCCGCGCGGCAGGGGCGAGAAGATGTGCGCGTGCACCTTCGCGCTCGACCACGCGCGGCCGCTCCAGCGCGCGCTCAGCTCGTCGTCCGGGTTCTTGCAGCACGCGAGGTCGGGGCAGGTCGACTTCTCGCGGTTCGTCGTCTCGCGCCCGCGGAACCACTTCGCGTCCGCGAACGGCACGCCGACCGTGATCGAGAACTCGTCGCTCGCGCTCGTGCCCGTCTGCGTGGACTCGAAGAACGTCCCCTCGGGCGTGTCGGTGTACTGGTAGAACTCGGTCGTGCGGTTCGTGCGCGAGAAGGCGACGCGCGCGCTCCAGTGCCGGCAGACCAGCTCGCCCTCGGTCGACCCCGTGACGTCGACGGGAAGGCGCAGCCCGTCGTTCTCGTAGACCTTGTAGACGGCGCCGTCGTCGCCAACGCGCAGGAAGTGCACACGGATGCCGAGGTGCTCGGTCGCGAGGTTGGTGAAGCGCAGCGCGGCCGCCTCGTGCGTGACCCCGAACGCGTCCCGGAAGTCCTCGACCGCGATGTTGCGCTCGGCTTTCGCCGCCGAGAGGAACTCGACCGATTGCGTGCGCGGCATGAGGCACGCCGCGGCGAAGTAGTTGATCTCGAGGCGCTGCCGCAGGAACTCGGCGTAGTCGCCCGGCGCGGAGTGCTCGAGCACGCGATGCGCCATCGCCTGCAGGGCCATGGAGCGCAGGCCGTGGCCGCCCGGGATGGAGGCGGGGGGCAGGTAGATGCGCCCGTGCTGGAGGTCGGTGACCGAGCGCGCGGAGTGGGGCAGGTCGTTCACGTGCACGAGCTCGAAGCCGAGGCGTCGGGCCATCTCGCTCACCGAGCGGTGGGTGAGCGCGCCGCGCGTGTGGCCGACCTGGCGCACGAGGTCCTCCGCGACCTCCTCGATCTCGGGCAGGTAGTTGTTCTTGGGCCGCATGAGCCGGCGCAGCTCCGTGTTCGCCCTGCGCGCCTCCTCGGGCGTCGCGATCGCCTCGCGCGAGCGGCGCTCGAGCTCGCGGTGCAGCCCCACGACGGCCTCGAGCACCTCGTCGCTCATCGCGCGGCTCGGCCGGATGGCGGGCAGCCCGAGCGAGGCGTAGAGCGATCCGCGCTGCGCACGGTCGAGCTCGATCTCGAGCGCCGCGCGCTTGCTCGGGGGCGTGCTCGCGAGCAGGTCGGCGACGGGGATCTCGAGCCGGCCCGCGATGCGCGCGAGCAGTCCCAGGCGGGGCTCGCGCTTGCCGTTCTCCATGAGGGAGAGCTGGCTCGCGGCGATCCCGACGTCCCCGCCGAGCTGCTCGAGGGTGAGCCCCGCACGCGTGCGGAAATGCCGGATGCGCTGCCCGAGGGTCGCGAGGTCGGTCACGGGATGTCACTGTAGCGAAAGAATCGCCAATGTTTCCCCGTTCAGGCCGCATCCACGCCGTCGCGGGGGCGTCAGAATGAATCTTGTCGCGATCTTCGCGACACAGGCTTGGCGGCCTGCGGGTCGCGCGCCGCATCGGCGACACCGGCTTCGGTGGCCGATCCGCGGTCGGGGCGTCCTTGGTGGTAGAGACGTCGCGGCAGGGTCGGCCACCGAGGAGACCTCTGCCCGCCGCCTCCCGCCGCCACGAGCGCGGCTCGCGCTTCCCTCACGCGCGAGCTGCCTCGCGCACAATGGGACCATGCGGTCGCGCATCGTAGGGCTCGGACCGGACCGGTTGCGCGGCGTCGACCTGGCGCGCGGCCTCGCGATGCTCGGCATGTTCGCCGCGCACACCCTCACGCGCTCGTCCGACGCGGAGACGCTCGTCGACGGCCGGTCCTCCGTGCTCTTCGCGACGCTCGCGGGCGTGTCGATCGGGCTCATGACCGGCGGCGCGCGCCCGCTCCCGCGTCCCGCGCGCGCCGCGGCGCGCGTCCGCCTCGCCACGCGCGGCCTCGTGCTCGTCGGCATGGGGCTGCTCCTGCGCGTGCCGCGCACCGACATCGCGGTCATCCTCGACTACTACGGCGTGCTCTTCCTGCTCGCGCTCCCCCTCGTGTTCGCGCGGCGTCGTGTGCTCGCGCTCGCCGCCGCTGGGGCGGCCGTGTGCGGCCCGCTCCTCGTCTCGCTCGTGGCGTCGGGACCGCGCGCGCTGCGCGGGAGCCTCGTCGCGGAGTGGCTGCTCACGGGCTACTACCCCGCGCTCGTCTGGCTCGCCTATGTGTGCGCGGGCATCGTCGCCGCGCGATCCGACCTCGCGCGCGTCGCCACGCTCGCGACGCTCGCGGCCGTCGGCGCCGCGTGCGCGCTCGCGGGATACGGCGCTGGCGCGCTCGTGCCGGGCGTCGACGCGTCCGCGCACTCGAACACGACCGCCGAGGCGCTCGGCTCCGGGGGCGTCGCGCTCGTCGTGCTCGCGTGCTGCTGCGCCCTCGCGCGCGTGCGCGCCGTGCGCGCGCTCACGTGGCCGCTCGCCGCGGTCGGCTCGATGCCGCTCTCGGTCTACGCGGTGCAGCTGCTCGTGCTCTCCGGCTGGATCCTCGCCCACGGCGACGCCGCCGACGTCCCCTACCCGCTCGAGCTCTTCCTCGCCCTCGCCGTCGGATCGCTCGTCGCCGCGAGCGCGTGGCGACTGTTCCTCGGCCGCGGACCGCTCGAGCGGCTGCTGCCCCGCTGATCGCGCGCTCGCTCCCGTCCCGCGCGCCTACTCGACGACGACCTCGACTCCTGGCCCCGCCTCGTCGCCCGCATGCTCACCGACGCTGAGAAGGAACGCGCCGGGCTCGTACGCCCAGCCCGCGTCGGACCAGTGGGCGAGGGCGCACGCGGGCACGGTCACGCGCGCCTCGACGGTGCCGCCCGCGGGCACGACGACGGGGGACCAGCCGACGAGCCAGCGCACCGGCCGCTCGACCGCCGACGAGGCGCGCGACGCGTACACCTGCACGACGTGCTTGCCCGAGCGCTCGCCCGTGTTGCGCACGGGGACGACGACCTCGACCTCGCCGCCCTCGGCGATCGTCCCGGAGGAGGCGCGCGGCGCGCCCGTCGCGAAGCTCGTGTAGCCGCGCCCCGCGCCGAACCACCACCGTGGCGTCCTGCCGGCGCGCAGCCACGCGCGGTATCCGATGTGGACGCCCTCGTCGTAGCGCACGACGCCCTCGCGCGGCGTCACGTCGAGCACAGGCACGTCGGCCATCGCGGCGGCCCACGTCGTGGGCAGGCGGCCGCCCGGCTCGGCGGCGCCCGTGAGCACGTCGCCGAGGGCCGCCCCGAGCTCCTGGCCGCCGAACCAGCTCAGCAGCACCGCCGCGGCGGCGTCCACCCACGGCAGCTCGACGGGCGACCCGGCGTTGACGACCGCGATCGTGCGCGGGTTCGCGGCGACCACGCGCCGCGCGAGCTCGTCCTGGAGCCCCGGCAGCCGCAGGTCGACACGGTCGTGGCCCTCCGACTCGACGCGCGCGGTCGTGCCGACGACGAGCACGACGAGGTCGGCCGCGGCGGCGAGGGCCTCCGCCTCCGCGAGCATCGCCTCCGGGTCGCTCGCGTCCGGCTCGATCCCGAACGAGAACGCCATCGCCGGGAGCTGGGCGCGCTCGACCCGCGGCGGCTCGAAGCGCATCGTCACGGCGAGGGGCGTGCCGGCGACCACCTCGAGCGGCGCCGAGCGCGTCGGCGGGGCGAGGAGCGCCGCGGCGAGGTCGTCGTCCGCGAGCTCGGCGACCACGTCCACGACGACGCGTGCGTCGATGGAGACGATCCCGCGGCCGACGCCCGCGAAGCCGATGCGCATGCGGGCCGACTCGGTGGGCGTCCACGTCGTCGTCGCCTCGACCGCCGCGGCCTGCAGCACGGGCGCGTCGCCGCCGAACCACACGTACGAGGTCGCGAGGCGCTCCTCCGCGAAGACCTCCGCGCCGTCCTCGCCGAGGAAGCGCACGTGCACGCCGCGCTCGCCCGTCGCGGGGTCGACGAGCTCCTCGAGCGGCAGGTCGGCGACGCCCTCCTGCACGACCGCACCGATCGCGTGGTCGACGCGCGCGTGCGGGAACGCCGCGCGGATCCCCTCGAGCGGGGTCACGACGTGCTCGGGCAGCACCGTCGCGCTGCCGCCGCCCTGCGTGCGCGGAGCCGTCGCGTGGTGGCCCACGACGGCGATGCGCGTGGGAGCGCCGGGCCCCGCGGGCACCGGGAGGATGCCGTCGTTCTCGACGAGCACCATGCCGGCCTCCTCCGCGGAGCGCGCGACGGCGAGCCCGTCGACGGGCACGACGGGCGCCGGCTCGAAGCCGCCGAGGGCGCCCACGCGCGAGGCGAGCAGCAGGATGCGGCGCACCTTGCGGTCGATCGCCGCCTCCTCGACCTCGCCCGCGTGCGCGGCGGCGAGGAGCGCGTCGCCCCACGCCCCCACGGGGCCGGGCATCGCGAGGTCCTGCGCGTGCCGTGCGCTCTCGACGCTGCGCACGGCGGTCCAGTCGCTCACGACGACGCCGTCGAAGCCCCACTCGGTCTCGAGCGGCGTCTCGAGCAGCTCGCTCTCGGTCGCGCGCGCGCCGTTGACGGAGTTGTAGGCGCTCATGACGAGCCACGCGCGCGACTCGGCGACCGCGCGCTCGAACGCGAGCAGGTACAGCTCGCGCAGGGCGCGCTCGGAGACGCGCACGTCGACCGTGAAGCGCTCGGTCTCGAAGTCGTTCGCGACGTAGTGCTTCGGGGTCGCGCCGACGCCCGAGGACTGCACGCCCTCGACGTAGGCCGCGGCCATCGCGGCCGTGAGCACGGGGTCCTCGCTCAGCGCCTCGAAGTGGCGGCCGCCGAGCGGCGAGCGGTGCAGGTTGATCGTCGGGCCGAGCACGACGTCCACGCCCTTGCGCCGCGCCTCGGCGGCGGCGACGCGTCCGTACGCACGCGCGACCTCGGGGTCCCAGGACGCGGCGAGCGCGGTGCCCGAGGGCAGGCTGATGGAGGGCGAGCGCTCGTCCCAGACGGGCCCGCGCACGCCCGCGGGGCCGTCCGAGAGCACGATGCTGCGCAGCCCGACCTCCTCGAGCGGCCACGTGCTCCAGAAGTCGCGCCCCGTGAGCACGAGCACCTTGCGCTCGAGGGTCAGGCGGCCCACGAGCTCGTCGAGGCGGGGGTCATCCAGATCCACGTCGATCCTTTCGTCCGGCGTGGCACGGCTCGCCCCCGCCCGCTGAGAACCTACACCGCACGACAATGGACGCATGGTGATGCTCGGCACGATCTTCCAGCCCTCGTTCGCCCCCGAGCGCCTCCCCTCCGTCGCCCGCAGAGCCGAGCGCGCGGGGATCGAGGAGCTGTGGGTGTTCGAGGACTGCTTCAAGCAGGGCGGCATCTCCTCGATGACCGCCGCCCTCGCGGCGACCGAGCGCATCCGCGTGGGGGTCGGGATCCTGCCCATGCCGCTGCGGAACGTCGCGGTCACGGCGATGGAGCTCGCCGCGATCGAGCGCATGTTCCCCGGCCGGGGTCGGTTCGGCGTGGGCCACGGCGTGCTCGACTGGATGGGCCAGGTCGGCCGCCGCGTCGCCTCGCCCCTCACGCTCATGCGGGAGTACGTGCCCGCACTGCGCGCCCTGCTCGCCGGCCGGGAGGTCACGGTCGACGGCCGCTACGTGCGGCTGGACCGCGTGCGGCTCGACTGGCCGCCCGCGGCCGCCCCCGCCGTGCTCGCCGCGGGCGAGGGACCGCGCACGCTGAGCGTCACGGGCGAGGTGGCCGACGGCACGGTCCTCACCTCCGGCACGAGCGCGGGGATGGTGCGCGCGGCCGCGGCGCGCGTCGCCGCCGCCCGGGACGCGGCCGGCCGCGGGGGCACGCACGAGATCGTCGTGTTCCTCATGGCCGAGTTCGGCGAGGGGGCGGCCGAGCGGATGGAGCGCGAGCTCGACGCGTGGGGCCTCTCCGGGGAGCGCCGCACGGCCGCGGTCGGGGACGACTCCGCGATCGTGGAGGCCGTGCGCGAGCTCGCCGAGGCCGGCGCGACGACCGTGCTGCTGCAGTCCCGCACGCACGAGCCGGACCTCGAGGGATACGTGGAGGCCGTCGGGCGCGTCGCGCGGCGCCTCCGCTCCTGACGCCCGCCTCCGCCCGGCGCGCCGGGAATCTTCGCGCGCCGCGCGGGTTGCACCGAACATGACGACCATCGGATTCATCGGATCGGGCAACATCGGCGGCCAGCTCGCGCGTCTCGCGGTGCGTGAAGGCCACGACGTGGTCATGAGCAACTCCCGCGACCCGCAGACCCTCGCGCCGCTCGTCGCCGAGCTCGGCGAGCACGCGCGCGCCGCGACTCCCGCAGAGGCGGCCTCGGCCGGCGACATCGTCGTCGTGTCGACGCCGCTCACGGCCCTCCCGTCGCTCCCCGTCGAGCAGCTCGCCGGCAGGATCGTGATCGACACGAACAACTACTACCCGCAGCGCGACGGGGTCATCGCCGAGCTCGAGGACGACAGCGCGACGTCGTCGGAGCTCCTGCAGCGCCTCCTGCCGTCCTCGAGGGTCGTCAAGGCCTTCAACCACATCATGGCGCAGCACCTCACCGAGCACAGCGCGCCCGCGGGCACCCCCGGACGCCGCGCCCTCGCGATCTCCGGCGACGACGCTGAGGCCAAGCGCACGGTCGCCGCGCTCATCGACTCGTTCGGCTTCGACGTCGTCGACCTGGGCCCGCTCGCCGAGAGCTGGCGCATCCAGCCCGGCACGCCCGGCTACGGCCAGGTCGACACCGCCGACGAGCTGCGCGCGCACCTCGCGGAGGCCCGCCGCCGCGCCGCGTAGGCGCACCCCGGCGCGCGGTGGGAGACTGGGACGGTGCCCGCCCGATTCCTCGTCGTCCCGCAATGGCAGGGCTCGGGCTCCGCGCGCGCGATGCGCCTCGTGGACGGCGCCGAGGCGATCCGCGGCGATCTGCCCGCGGCGCTCACGACGGTCGTCGACGTGCCCCTCGAGGCCGGCGACGCACAGGGCAGCGGCATCCTGCGGCTGAGCTCCCTCCAGCTCGTGCGCGAGCGGCTCGCGGAAGCCCTCGCGCGCACGGAGGGCGCCGCGATCGTCGTCGGCGGCGACTGCGGCGTCGAGTGGGCCGCCGTGGAGCGGTTCGCGCACGAGGACGTCGCGCTCGTGTGGTTCGACGCGCACGCCGACCTCGAGTCCCCCGAGACCTCGCCGTCGGGCGCGTTCTCGGGCATGGTCCTGCGCCGACTGCTCGACGAGGGCTTCCCCGCGAAGCGCGTCGTGCTCGCGGGCGCGCGCGCCCTCGGCCCGGGCGAGGAGAGGTTCCTCACGAGCGTGCCGCTGCGCACGCTCGCGGTCGGCGAGCTCCAGGACGACGCGGCGGCCCTCGCGTCGGCGGTCGCCGCGACGGGCGCTCGCACCGTGTACGTGCACGTCGACCTCGACGTGCTCGACCCCGCCGAGCTCGAGGGCGTGGACTCGCCCGAGCCGTTCGGCCTCACGGCGACCGCGCTCGTCTCCCTCGTGCGCACGCTCGTCTCGGGCCGCCCGCTCGCGGGGGCGGGCGTCACGGGCTTCGCGCCGGCGTCCCCCGACGCGGCCGTGCAGGACCTGCCGACGATCCTGCGTCTCGTCGGAGCGCTCACGCGACCCTGACCGCCCGGAGCAGCTCGGGGTCTAGCCTCGACGCATGACCGGATACGACGTCATCGTGATCGGAGCCGGCGCGGTCGGCGAGAACGTCGCGGACCGCGTGGTCCGCGGCGGCCTGAGCGCCGTGCTCGTGGAGGCCGAGCTCGTCGGGGGCGAGTGCTCCTACTGGGCGTGCATGCCCTCCAAGGCGCTCCTGCGCAGCGGTATCGCCCTGCGTGCGGCGCAAGCGGTGGGAGGCGCGCGCGAGGCGGTCACGGGCGACCTCGACGTGCCCGCCGTGCTCGCCCGGCGCGACGCGTTCACGAGCTCGTGGAAGGACGACGGGCAGGTCGAGTGGGTGCGCGGCGCCGGCATCGACCTCGTGCGCGGGCACGCGCGCCTGACCGGTCCGCGAGCGGTGTCGGTCACGGCGCCGGACGGCTCGGTCGTCGAGCTCGAGGCGCAGCAGGCCGTGTGCGTGAGCACGGGCTCCGACCCGCTCGTCCCCGACATCCCAGGCCTCGCCGAGGCGCGCCCGTGGACGAGCCGGCAGGCCACGAGCGCGTCGGAGGCGCCGGAGAGCCTCGTGATCGTCGGCGGCGGGGTCGTCGCGGCGGAGATGGCGACCGCCTACGCGAGCTTCGGCACGAGTGTCGTGCTCCTCGCGCGCGGCGGGCTCCTCGGCGGCATGGAGCCGTTCGCGGGCGAGCTCGTCGCCGACTCGCTGCGCGACCTCGGCGCGACCGTGCACCTGCGCACGAACGCCGTGCGCGTCTCGCGCACGGCCGACGGCGTCGTCGTCGAGACGGATGCGGCGGGCACGGTCACGGCCGCCGAGATCCTCGTCGCGACGGGCCGCACGCCGCGCACGCGGGACCTGGGCCTCGAGACGATCGGGCTCGAGCCCGGATCGTGGCTCACGACGGACGACACCCTGCGCGTCGAGGGCTTCGACTGGCTCTACGCGACGGGCGACGTGAACCACCGCGCGCTCCTCACCCACCAGGGGAAGTACCAGGCGAGGGCCGCGGGCGACGCGATCGCGGCGCGCGCGAAGGGCCTCCCGCTCTCGGACGCGCCGTGGGGGACGCACGTCGCGACGGCGGACCACGCGGCCGTGCCGCAGGTCGCCTTCACCGACCCGGAGGTCGCCTCCGTGGGGTTCACCGCGGCGGCCGCGCGGAAGGCCGGCCACGACGTGCGCGTCGTCGACTATGAGATCGGAGACGTGGCGGGCGCGAGCGTGCACCGCGACGGCTATCGCGGCACGGCGCGCGCCGTCGTCGACGAGCGGCGGCACGTGCTGCTCGGCGTCACGTTCGTCGGACCGGACGTGAGCGAGCTGCTGCACGCGGCGACGATCGCGGTCGTCGGCGAGGTGCCGCTCGACCGCCTGTGGCACGCGGTGCCCGCGTACCCCACGATCAACGAGGTCTGGCTGCGCCTGCTCGAGACCTACGGGCGCCCGTGACGCCCCGGCCGCCCGCGCGGGGCCTCAGGCGCGCAGGGAGGCGTAGACGCCGAGCAGGGACGCGGCCGTCGCCCCCCACGTGAACCGCTCCGCGTGCGAGCGCGCCGTCGCGCGCATGGCGTCGGCGCCCTCGACGAGGCGCGCCGTCGCGGCCGCCCAGTCCGCCGGGTCCCGCCCGTCGACGAGCACGCCGGAGACGCCGTCGGCGACCGACTCCACGAGCCCCGTGACGCGCGAGGCGACGACGGGCGTCCCGCTCGCGGCCGCCTCGAGCGCGACGAGCCCGAACGTCTCGGAGGACGAGGGCACGAGCACGACGGACGCGGCGGCGAACAGGTCGGCGAGCCGCATGCGGTCGAGCGCGCCGACGAACCGCACCTCGCGCGCGACGCCGAGCTCGGCCGCGAGCTCGACGAGCGCGTCCCGGTAGCCGAGGGCGTCGGGCGTGGGCTCCCCCGCGACGACGAGCACGGGAGCCCAGCCGCGCAGCGCGTGCAGCTCGGCGAGCGCGCGGATCGCGAGGTCGACGCCTTTGAGCGGCTGCAGGCGCGCCGCGAGCACGAGGAGCGGGCGCCCGGCCTCGACGCCCACGAGGTCGCGCACGGCGGCCGCGTGGGCGCGACGCTCGGGCGTGAAGAGACGCGTGTCGACGCCCGGCGGGATGACCCACACGCGATCGGCCGGAGCGCCCACGTGGTCGATGAGCGCGGCCGCCTCCGCGCTCGAGGACGCGATCACGGCGTCCGCCTGGCGCGCGAGGAAGGTCTCCGAGCGCAGCCGCCGCTCCGGCTCGGGCTCCTGGCCGGGACCCAGGCTCCGGTTCTTCATCGCCCCGAGGGTGTGGAAGCTCTGCACGAACGGCAGGCCGAGCTCGATCGCGACCGGCAGCGTCGCGAGCCCGCTGAGCCAGTAGTGCGCGTGGATGATGTCGTATCGCGGCCCGGACGACCGCGCGAGCACGGCCACCGACTCGCCGAAGGCGTCCGCGGCGTCGGCGAGCTGCGCCTTCGCCGCTCCCGCGCCGCCGCCCACGCCGCGCAGGGTCACGCCGGCGCCGAGCGGCACGCCCTCGAGGGGGCCGCCGCCACGCGTGATGAGGTCGACCTCGACGCCGCGCGCCGCGAGCTGGTCGGCGATCGCGAGGAGCGTGACGTTCATGCCGCCCGCGTCCCCGGTCCCCGCGCGGCTGAGCGGGGAGGTGTGCATCGAGACGAGGGCGACACGGCGCAGGTCGCCGCCTCCCGCCCGGAGATCGCTCATCCCGCCACTGTATTCTCCGTTCGTGGGCGGCGGCCGGGCGGCCGCGCGACCACGCGAGAGGCTGGGGGACGATGGCGACGATCGTGATCACGGGCGCGAGCTCGGGCATCGGCGCCGAGGGCGCCGCGGAGCTCGCCCGGCGCGGGCATCGCGTCGCAGTCGTCGGGCGCAACCCCGAGCGCACGAGGTCGGTCGCCGAGTCGGTCGGCGGCGAGGCGTTCCTCGCCGACTTCTCACGGCTCGCGGACGTCGCCGCTCTCGGCGAGGCCCTCCTCGCGCGCTACCCGCGCATCGACGTGCTCGTCAACAACGCGGGCGGACTCGTGCCGCGCCGCGTCGAGACGGTCGACGGCCACGAGCTCACGCTCCAGCAGAACCACCTCGCCCCGTTCCTGCTCACGACGATCCTGCTGCCGCGTCTGCGCTCGGCCTCGGGGCGCGTCGTGACGACCGCGAGCGTCGCCAACCGCGTCGCGCAGCTGCGCCTCGACGACCTGGAGTGGCGTCGGCGGCCGTGGCTCGGCGGATGGCGCCCGTACGCGACGAGCAAGCTCCTCGCGATCCTCTTCACGCGCGAGCTCGCGCGGCGCGGCGGCATCGAGGCGTTCGCGTTCCACCCCGGGTGGGTGCGGTCGGGGTTCGCCGCCAACGCGCGCGTCATGCGCCTCGCCGAGCACATCCCGGGGCTGCCGCACGTGAGCGTCGAGCAGGGCGCCGCGCCGCTCGTCCACCTCGCCGACACGGAGGCGATCCCCGTGCCCAACGGCACCTACTTCGACCGCTTCACGCCCGACGGCGCGGTCCATCCGCTCGCGAACGACCGCGAGCTCGCGGCGCGCGTCTGGCGCATCACCGAGCGGATGCTCGGACTGCCCGCGAGCGCTTGAGGTCGGCGCGTCCGGTCAGGCGTTCGTGATGGCGCGGGCGTGCGACTCGCCGGAGATCCACGCGTAGACGCGGTGCTCGCGATCGAGGTCGACGGGCAGCATCTCGCTGAGCCAGGACTCGACGGACGTGCGCAGCGACTGGCCCCGCTCGCGCAGCAGCCACGTGACGGTGACGCGGCCGGGAGCGGCGAGCTCGCGCACGTCGTCCTCGGCGTCGACCTCGACGAACACCTGCCCGCGGGCACGCGCCGGCAGGCTCGCGAGCACGGCCTCGACGAGCGGGAGCTCGGAGTCCGTCGCGGCGAGCAGGAGCACGTCGCGCTCCTCGGGATGCCAGGCGAGGGAGTCGACGAGCACATCGGAGGTCAGCATGGCACCTTCTAGTATGGCATGCCTTACCTAATACGGGTACCCCGCGCCCGCCCCCTCACCCCACCATGCGCATTTGTGACACGCGCGGCGGGACTCCGCCCGCGCGTGTCACAAATGACGGGAAGAGCGGGGCTACCACGCGGCGGGATGCCTCCGCTCCCAGCGCAGCCGGCGCTCGAGCTGCGCGCCGATCGCGAGCAGCACGTCCTCGCGGCCCGGGCGCCCGACGATCTGCACGCCCATCGGCAGCCCCTCAGCGGTCGCGGAGACGGGCAGCGTGATCGCGGGGAGCCCGGAGACGTTCACGAAGCTCGTGAACGGCGTGTACTGCACCTGCTGCGCGAAGTTGCGCTCGGGGTCCTCCCCGTCGTACCAGCCGATCGGCCGCGGAGTCTGCGCGAGCGCGGGCGTGAGCACGGCGTCGTAGGCCGAGAACAGGCGGATGATCCCCCGCTCGAAGCGCGCGAGGGCTCCGAGCGCCTCGACGAGGCCGCGCACGGGCACGCCGCGTCCGGCCTCCACGAGCCACCGCGTGAGCGGCTCGAGCAGGTCGAGCGCGGTGCCCTCCACGGGGATCGCCGACGCACCGGCCTGCCACACCGTGCGGAATGCGGGCGCGTACTCGGGCGTCGCGGTCCATGGCACCTCCTCGAGGCCGTGGCCGAGCGCGTCGAGCTCGCGCTCGGCGACCGCGAGCGCGTCGAGCGCCGACGGATCGAGCGCGATCTCGTACGCGTCGTCCCACGGGCTGCGCGTGAGCACGCCGAGCTGGAACCGGCCCTCCCCGCGCACGGCCGCGGTCAGGAGCGGGCCGTCGCCCGCGTCCGGGGCGCGCGTCGCGAACTCGTAGGGCCCCTCGGCGAGCGCGTCGAGCACGAGCGCGGCGTCCGCGACCGTGCGCGCGAGCGGCCCCGGCACGACGAGCCCGGCGAGGCGGTCGAGCCCCGTGCCGCTCGGGACACGCCCGCGAGAGGGCTTGAGGCCCACGAGGCCCGTCGCGGCCGCGGGGATGCGCACCGACCCTCCGCCGTCCGTGCCGATCGCGACCGGGAGCATCCCCGCGCTCACGGCGACGGCCGCGCCGCCGCTCGACCCGCCCGCGCCGAGCGCGGGGTCCCACGGGTTGCGTGCGGGGGGCGCGACGAGCGACTCGGTGTAGGAGGGCATGCCGAACTCGGGCGCGTTCGTCTTGCCGAGGCTCACCGCGCCCGCGGCGTCCACGGCGAGCACGAGCTCGTCGGAGGACTCGGGCACGTAATCCGCGAAGACACGCGACCCGTACGTCGTGCGCACGCCCGCTCGCGCGAGCAGGTCCTTGTCCGCGAGCGGAAGCCCCCACAGCGCGAGCGCACGCCGGTCCGGGTCGAGGGCCGCGGCGCGCTCGAGCGCACGCTCCGCCGTGACGGTCGTGAACGCCCCGAGACCCGGGTCGAGCCGCTCGATGCGCGCCAGGTAGTGCCGCGCGAGCTCGACGGGGGCGATCTCGCCGTGGCGCAGTCGCTCGAGCTGCTCGTTCGCGGTCAGGTCGTGCAGCTCGGACACGCGCCGAGCCTACCCTCGCGGCGCAGGGGGGATGCTACCGCGGCCGCGGCTCGCGCTTCTTGAGCGACTTCTGCAGGAGCACCGTGCCGAGCCAGCGGTCGAACTTGTATCCCACACGGCCCATGTGCCCGATCTCGCGGAAGCCGAACGCCTTGTGCATCGCGATCGACGCCTCCGCGCCCTTGTCGGCGATGACGGCGATGATCTCGCGGATGCCCGCCGCGCGGCAGCGCTCGATGAGCTCGCCGAGGAGCGCCGTGCCGAGCCCCTTGCCCGTCGCGGCCGCGCGCAGGTAGATGGAGTTCTCGACCGTGTAGCGGTAGGCGGCCTTCTCCCGCCACGGGTACACGTACGCGAAGCCGAGGATCTGGCCGCTCGGGCTCTCCGCGACGAGGAAGGGGAAGCCGAGCTTGGCGATGTGGGCGAACTTGCTGCGCAGCGCGCGCAGGGTCATGGGACGCTCGTCGAAGGTGACGGTCGAGTTGGCGACGTAGTGGTTGTAGATCTCGCGGATGTCGGGCAGGTCGGCGGGGGTCGCGTCGCGGATCGAGAAGGCGAAGGGCGCCTCCGGGGGCTCGCGCCGGCGCAAGTGCGGAGGAAGCCGCCGACGGGGCTCGTACTCCTCCTCGAGCATGCGCCCTCCCTTCCGCTCCCGACCGACTCCATGCCCGCTCCGGGCTCGCTCGCGGCCCGCTCCCGGCGAGTCTACGACCGCGCGCCCGGTCGCCTCCGCCTCACGGGGGCAGCCTCCAGTCGACGGGGCTCGCGCCCTGCCGCTCGAGCAGCGCGTTGGCACGGCTGAAGGGACGCGAGCCGAAGAACCCGCTCGAGGCCGAGAGCGGGCTCGGGTGCGCCGAGCGGATGACGGGCGTCGATCCGAGGAGGGGCTGCAGCGTGCCCGCGTCCCGCCCCCACAGGATCGCGACGAGCGGTCCCCCGCGCGCGACGAGGGCGCGGATGGCGTGCTCGGTCACGGCCTCCCACCCCTTGCCCCGGTGGGAGCCGGGTGCCCCGGGCCGCACGGTGAGCACGCGGTTGAGGAGCATGACGCCGTGCTCGGGCCACGAGGAGAGGTCCCCGTGCTCGGGCACGGGCACCCCGAGGTCGTCGGAGAGCTCGCGGTAGATGTTCTGCAGGCTGCGCGGGAGCGGTCGCACGGCGCGGTCGACGGCGAACGAGAGGCCGATCGGGTGCCCGGGGGTCGGGTACGGGTCCTGCCCGACGATGAGCACGCGCACGGCGTCGAAGGGGTACGTGAAGGCGCGCAGCACGGTGCGCCCGGCCGGGAGGTAGCCGCGCCCCGCGGCGACCTCGGCGCGCAGGAAGTCGCCCATCGCCGCGACGTTCGGCGCGACGGGGGCGAGCACGCGCGCCCATCCCGGGTCGACGAGCTCGGCGAGCGGACGCGGGCCGCTCATGCCTCGCCGAGCGTGCGCACGATCACGCCCTCCTCCGACTCGGAGGCCTGCCACACGCTCCCGCGGCCGGCGACGCGGAACCCGCCCTCGCCGACGATGAGCACGGTCGCCTCGTCGATCGCGACGCCGCCGTCGACGAGGCCCGCCTCGGTCGCCGCGATGAGGCGCGCGAGCGTGCCCCACTGGGCCGCGTGCGCCTCGACGGCGAGGTCGATGAGCGCGAGGCCGTCGGCGACGGTCACCTCGTCGAGGTCCTCGCCGGCCTCCTCGGGGCACACGGGGATGCCCGCGATGCGCCAGCCGCCGATGAGGGCGCGCTCCGCGGCGAGCGCGGCGCCGGCCGAGAAGCCGAGGTAGGGCAGCCCGTCGGCGACGAGCAGGCGGATCTCGTCGGCGAGCGGGAGGATCGCCTCGAGGTAGGCGGGCGTGAGGCCACCGGCGACGAGGAGCCCGTCGACGTCGTTGAGCACGGTCGAGCCGAAGCGCCCGCCGACGCCCACGGTCGCGACGACGGGCTCGCAGCTCGCGACCGTCCGCAGGGCGGCGGAGTAGCGCTCGCCGTGCACGGCCGCCTCGGCCGCGTCGGCGACGAGGAGCACGCCCACGCGCGGCACGACGCGTGCGGCGCCCGCGGCGCGTGCCTCCGCCTCCGCAAGGAACGGACGGAACACCGCCTCGGCGAAACCGGGGTCCCACCCGCCCCCGACGAGGTGCACGCTCATGCTCCGAGCCTACGGGGCGCGCGCACCGGGGCCGCGAGGGCACGCGTCCCGCCGTTACGCCGTGTGTCGGGTGCCATTGACCGCGCCGGGGCGCGTCCCTATCGTTTTCGCGAGCCCGACGACACCTCGCCAGCCGACCAGACACGCCCTGAACCGGAGGAACCATGAGC
Organism: Actinomycetales bacterium; assembly: GCA_015655445.1. Taxonomy (GTDB): domain Bacteria; phylum Actinomycetota; class Actinomycetes; order Actinomycetales; family Microbacteriaceae; genus Diaminobutyricimonas. Next base: position 15,503 of record JAATFA010000147.1, read on the forward strand.
GACTGGAAGTTCGAGACCAAGCAGATCCACGCGGGGGCCGTGCCCGATCCGGTGACGAACGCGCGCGCGACGCCCATCTACAAGACGACCTCGTACGTCTTCAACAGCGCCGACCACGCGAGGAACCTCTTCGCGCTCGCCGAGTTCGGCAACATCTACA
>JAATFA010000009.1 GCA_015655445.1 Actinomycetales bacterium
CTGGCGGGCGTCGTCGCCGTCCCCCTCATGCTGAGCGCGGCGCCCGAGCACGCGCTCGTCGTCGAGTACACCCTCGCGCCGGTGCTCGCCGAGCTCGGCGCGACGCCCGCCCCGGCGCTCCATCTCATCGACACCTCGTTCGAGCACGACGGGCGCATCGACGCATGGGCGAAGCGGTGGATCCCCGTGCTCCGCGCGCCTCTCGTGTGAGCGACCCGTGCGCGAACCTTGTCTGAGGCTCCAGACGATGCGCCGGGGCGGAGCGGCCGGGACCTCCGGGCGCCCGCAGATCATGGAGCCACGTGGGCGTGTTCCCGCCCGCGGAATGCGAAGCGGAAGGACCGGACATGACCTCGTCCGATGAGCGCAGCGCGGTCGAGACGAGCGCGCGCAACCAGCTCAATGTCGCCACGCACACCGAGATCATCCGCACGGTCGCCCCGACCGCACGCGAGCTGCGGGAGGCGTTCTCGCGCTATCCGACGGGCGTCGTCGCGGTGTGCGCGGACATCGACGGCACGCCGACGGCGATGGTCGCGACGTCGTTCAGCGTGGGGATCTCGTTCGATCCCCCGCTCGCCGCGCTCGCGGTGCAGAACTCCTCGACGACGTGGCCGTCGCTGCGCACCGCCGACGTGCTCGGCATCTCCGTGCTCGCGCAGGATCAGGCCGAGGCCTGCCTGCAGCTGTCGAGCCGCACGCGGGACCGCTTCTCCGGGCTGGAGCTCGCGCGCTGCGAGCTCGACTGCGCGCTCCTCGTGGAGGGCGCCTCGATGTGGCTCGAGGGCCGCATCCACGACGAGGTGGCCGCCGGCGACCACACGCTCGTGCTCATCGAGCTGCGGGCGCTCAAGGTGCACGAGGCCCGCTCGCCGCTCGTCTACCACGCGATGGGGTTCCACGCGATCGCGAGCTGAGCCGCATCTCGCGCGGCACGACGACCCCTCCACCTCTACGAAAGGAGCCCCATGGGCTGGACCGGATCCGCATCGCCGAGCGTCGCGGCACGTCCCGAGCTGCACGCCCTCCCGGTGTACTCGGCGCCCCTCGCGAGCGACACGCCCGTCCGGGTCCGCGCCTCCTCGAACGAGGCGCCCGACGCGCTCTCGCCCGCGGTCCGCGAGGCGGTGCTGCGACGCCTGCAGACCCCGAACCGCTATCCCGTGCTCGGCGGCCACGACCTCGTCGCCGCGATCGCCGGCCACCTCGGCGCCGACGCCGAGGAGGTCGTCGCGGGCGACGGGTCGCTCTCGCTGCTCAACTACGTGCTGCTGACCTACTGTCGGCCGGGGCACACGGTCGTCCACTCGTGGCGCAGCTACGAGGCGTACCCCATCTGCGTGCGCACGGCGGGGGCCGAGCCGGTCGCCGTGCCGAACGCGGCCGACGGCGGACACGACCTCGCGGCGATGGCCGCGGCCGTCGACGCACGCACGGACGCGGTCATCGTGTGCTCCCCGAACAACCCGACCGGCGTCGCGATCGGGCACGGCGAGCTCGCCGCCTTCCTCGACACGGTGCCCGACGATGTGCTCGTCGTCCTCGACGAGGCCTACCGCGACTTCGACGACCGCCCGGACGCGCCGCGCTCCCGCGATCTGCTCGCGGAGCACGCGAACCTCGTCGTGCTGCGGACGTTCTCGAAGGCGTACGGTCTCGCCGCGCTGCGCATCGGCTATGCGATCGCGCATCCGCAGGTCGTGCACGCCGTGCGGCGCATCCTGCCGCCCTTCCCCGTGAACGCGCTCGCCTCCGCGGCCGCCGTCGCGGCCCTCGCCGAGGAGAAGGAGCGCATCGCCCTCGTCGCCTCGATCCTCGCGCAGCGGACGGAGGTCGGCGCGCTCCTCGACGCCCACGGTCTGCCCCACACGCCCTCGCACGCCAATTTCGTGTGGCTGCCCCTCGGCGACCGGAGCGAGGAGCTCGGGCGGCTGTGCGCGGCCGAGGGGATCTCCACGCGCGTGTTCGCCGGCGAGGGCATCCGGATCTCCCTCGGCGAGCCGGGCCTGCTCGACGCGCTGCACGAGGCCGTCGAGGCGTACGCAGCGGCGCCCGCGCGACCGTAGCGGGCCGACCTCGCGGCACGCCCGCGACGCGCCCGTCGTGCGACCGGCGTCGCGGCACGCACGACCGCGTCGCGGAGCGCCGGCTCACGCCATGCGCAGGTCCTCCTCGCCGAGCCCGGCCTCGTGCCACAGGTCGGTCGCGTCGCCCATCACCGGGTCCGGGTGCTGGCGGGTGCCGCCGAGCCGCTTCGTGAGCGCGTTCGCGGCCCGCACGACGTGGAGCGCGACCGTGGGCCATTGCGACGGCGGAACCGATCGCAAGCGGAACGACGTCGCGACGCTCGCCACGGGCAGGTCGTTGTGGTCGAGCGCCGCCGCGGCGATGCACGTGATCCCCTCGGTGACGGAGCCGGCCTCGATCGACCAGCCGCGAGCGCGCTCCTTGGCGAGCATCGCCTTGAGCTCGCGCAGGTTGCGGGGGCCGCGTCCGGTGCGATCGACGAACGTCCTCGTCGTGGCGAACGTCGCCATGATCTGCTCGGCGGAGAGCCAGGAGAGCATCGAGCGCCCGGTCGCGGTCAGGTGAGCGGGCAGCCGCACCCCCACGGCGGTCACGAGCGACGTCGGCTTCTGCGGCTGCTCCTTGATGAGGTAGAGCGTCTCGTGACCGTGCAGGATGCCGAGGTGCACGGTCTCGTTGATCTGGCCGACGAGCTTGGTGATGAGCGGACGCGCAAGGTGCTCGACCGGCTGGTGCCGGATGTACGCGGAGCCGAGCTCGAACACGCCGACGGCGAGCTTGTATCCGCGCGCCTCGGGGATGTGCACGACGAGCCCCTCGTCGGCGAGCACGTTCAGCAGCTGGTAGACCGAGCTGCGCGGCAGGCCGAAGTGGCGCACGATCGCACCGGCGGGGACGGGGCTCGGCGACGACGCGAGATGCCGCAGGATCGCGATCCCTGAGCGGAGCGCGGGGATCTTCGGCCCGGGCGACGGCACGCGCGATCCGATCGTGTTCTCGATTCCTGCGTCGGTCATGGAGTCATATTGCGCGCTGCAGATTTCACCTGTGTTTCTTGTCTGAGCGCTCAGACCTGGCATGCTCCGGAGGCGATTCGGGCGACGCCCCGGGCGTCTTTCATGGGGGTATGGACGTCCCCCCTCCGTTCGCGACCGTGCGCGACCTCCGCGTCGAGCTCACGCGTCCCGGGCGCGACAGCCGCGCCCAGCAGGTGCTCAAGGGCATCAGCCTCGACATCCGTCCCGGCGAGGTCGTCGGCCTCGTCGGCCAGTCGGGGTCGGGCAAGAGCATCCTCGGCCTGACCCTGCTCGGAGCGCTCCCCGAGCGCTCGCGTCCCGCCGTCACGGGCGAGGTGCGCGTGGGCGGCGTCGACGTGCTCACGGCGAGCCCGAAGACGATGCGGCAGCTCCGCAGGGAGAAGCTAGGCGTCGTGTTCCAGGACCCCATGACGTCGCTCAACCCGACCATGCGCATCGGCGCCCAGATGGTCGAGGCGACCGGATCGAGGCAGCTCGCGATCGACCTGCTCGCCCGCGTCGGCGTGCCCGAGCCCGCCGCTCGCATGAACGTCTTCCCGCACCAGCTCTCGGGCGGCCTGCGCCAGCGCGTCATGATCGCGATGGCCGTCGCGGGCAAGCCCGCGCTCATCATCGCGGACGAGCCGACCACGGCCCTCGACGTGACCGTGCAGAAGCAGGTGCTCGACCTGCTCGCGGAGCTGCGCGCCGAGCTCGCGTGCAGCGTGCTCATGGTCACACACGACCTCGGCGTCGCGGGCGAGATCGCCGACCGCATCGTCGTCATGCGCGACGGGGAGATCGTCGAGAGCGGCGGGGTCGCCGCGATCCTCACTCGCCCGCAGCACGAGTACACGCAGCGGCTCATCGCCTCCCGGATCTCGCTCGAGTCGGACCGCACGCGCCCGCTGCCCATGTTCGAGCCGAGCGGGGAGCCGGAGGACGACGAGCTCGTCGAGCGGATCGAGGCGGAGACCTATCCCGTGTGGCGCCCCGCGCCCGGTGCTGCGCCCGCGGTCACCGTGCGGAGCCTGACCAAGACGTTCGCGCAGTCCCGCTCGACGACCCTGCGCGCGCTCGACGGCGTCTCCTTCGAGATCGGCGCGGGCGAGTCGGTCGCGATCGTCGGCGAGTCGGGATCGGGCAAGTCGACGATCCTCCGCATCGTCGCGGGCCTCGAGACCGCCGATCGCGGCAGCGTCGTCACCCTCGCCGTCGCCGGCCGGCCGCAGATGGTGTTCCAGGACGCGGGCGCCTCGCTCACGCCGTGGATGCGCGTCGGCGAGCTGCTCGCCGAGCGGCTCTCGGTCGAGGGCGTCCCCGCCCGGGAGCACCGCGAGCGCATCGAGCGCGCGCTCGACGTCGTCGGCCTCGACCGGTCGGTCCTGCGGATCCGCTCCCGCGAGCTCTCCGGCGGCCAGCGGCAGCGCGTCGCGCTCGCGCGGGCCGCGATCGTGCCCCCGGCGATCCTGCTGTGCGACGAGCCGACGAGCGCCCTCGACGCGTGGATGGCCGCGAACATCATCAACCTGCTGCGCCATCTGCGCCACGAGGTGGGGATGTCGATGATGTTCGTCACCCACGACCTGTCCGTCGCGCGGCTCATCGCCGACCGCATCCTCGTCATGCGCCGCGGCGTCATCGTCGAGCAGGGGGCGGCCGAGGAGATCATCGCGCATCCGCGCGAGCAGTACACGAAGGACCTCGTCGGCGCCGTGCCGGATCCGGTCTTCGCGGAGAGGGCCGCGTGATGAGCCCCTCCGCCACGCTCCCCGAGCGGCTGCCGTTCCGGGTCACCCTCGCGGGCCTCGGCCAGCGGGACTGGCCGTCCTGGCTCGGCATCGCGCTTTTCCTCGCGGTGTTCCTCACGGGCGTCCTCGCGCCCGTGCTCGCGCCGTACGACCCCGTGCAGCCGGTCGGCACGCCGTATGCGGCGCCGGGCCAGTTCGGCTTCGTGCTCGGTACGGACACGATCGGACGCGACGTGCTGAGCCGCACGCTGTACGGCATCGGAGCGACCGTGCCGCTCGCACTCGCGGTCGTCGCGATCGGCATCCTGTGCGGCGGGATCATCGGCACGGTCGCGGGGATCCTGCGCGGCTGGGTCGACAACGTGCTCATGCGCGTCGCGGACCTGTTCCTCGCCCTTCCCGTGCCCCTCGTCGCGATCGCGATCGTCGCGGCCCTCGGCGGCGGCACGGGGCACCTGCTGTTCGGGATCTCGCTCGTGTGGTGGCCGTACTTCGCGCGCATCGTCCGCGGCGAGGTCGTCTCGCTCGCGGCGCGCCCCCACGTCGAGGCGGCGCGCATGGCCGGGGTCCCGGCCTGGCGGATCGCCCTGCGGCACATCGTGCCCGGGATCATCCCGACCCTCGTCGTGCTCGCGAGCCTCGACGTGGGCGCGGCGACGCTCATGATCTCGGCGCTGTCCTTCCTCGGACTCGGCACGCCCCAGCCCATGCCGGAGCTCGGCAGCGACGCGGCGAAGAACGTGGGCGCCCTCCTGCAGGCCTGGTGGATCCCGGTCATCCCCGGCATCGGCGTCTTCTTCGTCACGATCACCGCGAACCTCGCCGGCAGCGGCGCCCGCAACCTGCTGGGGAAGTGAGATCATGCTGCGATTCCTCGCCCGACGGTTCGTCTCGCTGCTCGTCGTGCTGCTCGCCCTCTCGCTCGTGCTCTTCCTGCTCCAGTCGCTGAGCCCGACCGACGCCGTGCACATGATGCTCGGAGAGAACGCCTCCGCGGCGCAGGTGGCGCACATGCGCCACGAGCTCGGCCTCGACCAGCCGCTCTACGTGCAGTACGTGCGCTACCTCGGCGAGGTCCTCCACGGAGACCTCGGGATCTCGTACCAGACGCGCAAGCCCGTGAGCGCCGACCTGGCCCAGTTCGTGCCGGCGACGCTCGAGCTCGGCGCCGCCGGCATGGTCCTCGCGATCGTCATGGGGACGCTCTTCGCGGTCTCGAGCCTCGCGGTCGCACGATGGGCGCACCTGCTCACGGGCGTCTACCGCAACCTCATCCTCGCCCTCGCCGCGGCGCCGCCGTTCCTGCTCGGGCTGCTCGGCCTCATCCTCTTCTACAAGGAGTGGGGCGTGCTCCCGGCCTCCGGACGCATCGACGACCAGAGCTTCTCCGGCCCCACCGGGTTCATGCTCGTCGACACGCTCGCCGCGGGACGCCCCGACCTGTTCGGCAACGCCCTCCAGCACCTGCTGCTGCCGGCCCTCGCGATCGCGATCGGCCCCTCGCTCGTCATCGGGCGCGTGTTCGCCTCGAGCCTGCGCGGCACGCTCGACTTCGACTACGTGCGCACCGCGATGGCGAAGGGCCTCACGGAGGGGCAGATCGTGCGCAGGCACGTCATCCGGAACGCCTCAAACCCCGTGCTCTCGCTCGTGGGCCTGCAGATCGGCGCGATGTTCGCCGGCACGCTCGTCGTCGAGAACATCTTCGGCTGGCCCGGCCTCGGGCAGTACATGTCGAGGGCGATCGGCACGAACGACTTCCCCGTGATCTCCGCGGTCACGCTCATCCTCGGTGCGGGCTACGTCGTCGTCAACACCGTCGTCGAGATCGTGCAGGCCGGCCTCGACCCGCGTCTGCGGCTCGCGGCATGAGGCCCCTCGCAGCGTCCGCCCCCTCGATAGCCCTCACCCGCACGACCCGTCCCCACCCGCACCATCAATCCGTCCCCACCCCTCGACAGGAGAGACCGAACATGAAGCGCCTCCCCATCGGCGTGGCCGTCATCGCCGCGGCCACGCTCGCCCTCACGGGCTGCTCCGGCGGCTCGTCGCACGGCTCCGCGGCGGCAAGCGGGCCTGCCGACCCCCACACGCTCCACCTCGCCTTCCTCAGCGGCATCGGCCAGCCGCCGGACCCCGACGTCTTCTACGGCGGCAACGGCAACAACATCGTCAACAACGTCTACGAGGGCCTCGTGCGCCAGGAGGAGGGCACGACCGACTCGAAGATCTCCCCGTGGCTCGCGACCGACTGGTCGGCGAGCTCCGACAACACCGAGTGGACCTTCCACCTGCGCAAGGGCGTCACCTTCCACGACGGCACGCCGCTCACGAGCGCGGCGGTCGCGCCGAGCGTCGAGCGCCGTCAGGACGTCGGCGGCGACGCGGCCGGCTACATGGTCGAGGACGTCGCCTCGGTCACGACCCCCGACGACTACACCGCCGTGTTCCACCTCACGTCCCCCAACGCGTCGTTCGCGACGATCATGGCCTCGCCGTTCGGCCTCAAGCTCGAGAGCCCCGCGTGTCTGACGAAGAACGCCGGCAGCGACAAGGCCCAGACGTACCTGCAGACGCACGACTGCGGGTCCGGGCCGTACGTGCTGGAGACCGCGGACGACTCGGTCGGCTACACCATGAGCTACTTCGACAAGTGGTGGGGCACCAAGCCGCAGTTCACGAGCATCGACTACACGGTCGAGCGGAACGAGTCGGCGATCCAGCTCAAGTTCGACAAGGGGCAGATCGACGCGATCAAGGAGGGGCTGACCGGCTCCGCCTTCAACTCGTACAAGAAGAAGGACGACGCGAGCACCTACGCGCTGTCGACGCTGCAGACCGAGCAGATGCGCATCAACCCCACGAACGGCGCGTTCGCCGACGTCGAGTTCCGCCAGGCGTTCCGCGACTTCATCGACGCCGAGTCGCTCAACAAGACGCTCTGGCTCGGCAACGTCAAGCCCGCGACGACGATCTACGGGCTCGGCTTCCTGCCCGGCACGGACGCGGACTCGAAGCGCCGCTACGACCCGAGCAAGCTCAAGAAGCTCGTCTCCTCGATGTCGGAGGGCGAGAAGACCCTCACCCTCGGCTACCGCGCCTCGAGCGACACCGACTCGCAGCTCGTCAACCTGCTCGCTGCGCAACTGCAGTCGATCGGGCTCAAGCCGAAGATCTACGCGGCACCGCAGGGCGCCGAGTGGAAGTTCGCCGACAACCTCAAGGGCGCGCCCGACGTGTTCTTCGCGGCGAGCTACCCCGACGGCCACGACCCGTACCTGTGGGCGCAGCTCTACTGGCCCTCCGACGGTCCGCTCAACACCTTCGCGGTGACCGTCCCGGGCCTCGACGACCAGCTCAAGAACGCGCTCGCGACGGGCGACGAGTCGCTCTACGCGACGATCGGCCACGAGGTCGACGACATGGGCACCTTCACCAACCTCGAGTACCTCGCCGACTTCATGGTCGGCAAGAAGTGGCTCACCGGCGTCAAGCAGGCTCACGACGTCACCGCTCCCGGGTACCTCGACTTCACGAAGCTCGGCATCGCCGACTGACCGCGACGACCATCCAGGAAAGAGGAAGCGGACCATCATGACCTCGAAGAGACAGATGCATTTCGGCGTCTCGCTCGGCGACAGCGGCGTGCACCCCCGTGCCTGGCGGCTGCCGAGCAGCCGCAGCAGCCAGACGCCGAGCATCGCCCACTTCATCGACCTCGCGAAGACCGCCGAGCGCGGGCTCTTCGACATGGTGTTCACGGCGGACGGGCTCGAGCTCAACCGCGACCGCATCGCGACCGAGCAGCCGTGGCGCGAGTTCGAGCCCCTCCTGCTCATGTCCGCGCTCGCGGTCTCGACCGAGCGCGTCGGACTCGTCTCGACGGCGTCGACGACCTTCAGCGAGCCGTACAACATCGCGCGCATGTTCGCGACCCTCGACCACATCTCCGGCGGTCGCGCGGCGTGGAACGCCGTGACCTCGCATCGCGGCGCCGAGAACTTCGGCATGGCCGAGGTGCCCGTGCACGAGGTGCGGTACGCGCGAGCGACCGAGTTCATCGAGGTCGTCATCGCCCTGTGGGACTCGTGGGAGCCCGACGCGAAGGTGCACGACGTCGAGAACGGCGTCTATGCCGACCCGAGCAAGATCCACGAGATCGACTACGTCGGCGACGTGTTCTCCGTGAAGGGCCCGCTCAACATCTCGCGGACACCCCAGGGGCGCCCCGTGATCGTGCAGGCGGGGTCCTCCTCCTACGGGATGGAGCTCGGCGCGAAGTACGGCGAGGTCATCTTCACCGCGCAGAGCGACATGGCCGAGTCCGTGCGGTTCTACCGGCAGATGCACGAGCTCGCGGCCACGTTCGGCCGCGGCGAGAACGAGCCGCTCATCCTCCCGGGCATCAGCCCCATCGTCGCCCCCACCGAGGCGGAGGCGAAGGAGCTCTTCGAGACGCTCACCGACACGATGCCGCGCGAGTTCATGATCCAGATGGCGAGCGACGCGCTGCACGTCGACCTGGGCGGCTACGACGTCGGCGACACCGTGCCGGAGTCGATCCTGCCGGACCCGAAGGAGGTCGAGGGCCACCAGAGCAGGTACACGATCTTCCGCGCATGGGCCGTCGAGGACGGGCTCACCATCCGGCAGCTCGCGCAGCGCTCCGCCGCGCACGGGCACTGGCTCATGGTCGGATCCGGCGAGCAGATCGCCGACATCCTCCAGGAGCGCTTCGAGGCGTACGGGGCGGACGGCTTCAACATCGTGCCGCAGGCGCTGCCGCTCGTGCTCGAGAACTTCGTCGACCACGTCGTGCCGATCCTCCAGGAGCGCGGCCTCTACCGCACCGAGTACGAGGGATCCACGCTGCGCGAGCACCTCGGCCTGCCCGTGCCCGAGAACGCCTGGACGATGCAGCACGCGTGACGCGGGGCCACGCGCGGGACAGACACGCGGGAGACCGCGGTAGAGGAGGGAGGCGATGCCCGATCGCCGCATCCGCCTGGGATACTTCGCCCAGTTCGGCGCCGGCGGCACGTGGCGCCGGCCGGACAGCGGCATCGAGGGGGCGCTCGGGTTCGAGTACTGGAGGCGGATCGTGCAGCGGCTCGAGGAGGCGCGCTTCGACTTCTTCTTCCGCGGCGACCTGCTCGCCGCGAACCCGAGCACGGACGACGCGTTCGCGAGCTATTTCGAGCCGCTCACGCACGTCGCGAGCCTCATCGGCGTCACCGAGAGCATCGGCCTCGTCGCGACCGTCTCGACGAGCTTCACCGAGCCGTTCAACCTCGCGCGCGCGATGGCCACGATCGACCACTTGAGCGCCGGACGGGCCGGCTGGAACCTCGTCACGAGCGGCCTCGGCGCCGAGAACTTCGGGAGCGCGCCGCTGCCGAACGAGTTGGAGCGCTACGCGCGCGCCGAGGAGTACCTCGAGGTCGTGCGCGACCTCTGGGGCAGCTGGCGCTCCGACGCCGTCATCGTCGACCGCGAGCGCGGTCGGCGCTTCGACGCGAGCAGGGTGCACGCGATCGACCACCACGGCGCGCACTTCGACGTCGCCGGCCCTCTCAACGTCGCGCGGTCCCCGCAGAGCCGCCCGGTGCTCTTCCAGGCCGGCGGATCGGATCGGGGGCGCCAGTTCGCCGCCTCCTTAGCCGAGGTGACCTTCTCCGCCTCGCCCGAGATCGAGCACGCGATCCGGTACCGCACCGACATGCGCGCACGGCGCGCGGCCCTCGGCCTGGACCCGGACGGCCTCATCGTCATGCCGGGCACGGGCGCCGTCATCGCGAGGACCGAGTCGGAGGTCGACGAGCTCAAGGCGTACATCCGCGACCAGTACGACCTCGAGGCGGGGCGGAGGAGCCTCGCGGCCCAGCTCGGGATCGTGCTCTCCGACCTCGAGCTGGACGAGCCCATCCCCCCCGAGCGGCTCGTCGGGGCCGGCGAGCACGCCGCACGCGTCGGACGCGCGAAGGTGCACGCGGTCTTCGCCGCGCGCGACGGGGTCACGCTGCGCCAGGTGATCGTCGAGTCGATCGCCACGGGCGGCCACTGGCAGCTCTTCGGCACCCCCGTGCAGATCGCCGACCAGCTGCAGGAGTGGTTCGAGCGGGGCGCCGCCGACGGCTTCATGCTCTCCCCCGGCACCTACATGGACGGACTGTGGCTCTTCCTCGACGAGGTCGTGCCGATCCTCGCCGAGCGCGGCCTCGTCGCCACCGAGTACGAGGGCGGCACGTTCCGGGAGAACCTCGGCCTCGTCCCGATCCCCGGCGACGCGAGGCGTCCCTGATGGCCTCGGACGACGAGCTCCGGCTCGCGGCCCGCGTCGAGGTGTGCGTGACGCTGCGCGTGTACGCGGAGCTCGGCTACGAGTGGGGGACGGCGGGGCACATCACCGTGCGCGACCCGGTCGACCCCGGGCTCTTCTGGGTCAACCCGCTCGGCGTGCCGTTCCGCCTCACGAGGGCGAGCGACATCGTCCTCGTGGACGGCACGGGCGCCGTGCTCAGCGGGCGGCACCGGATCGCGGGCTTCGCAGCGCAGCACAGCGTGCACCGGGCGCGGCCGGACAACAACGCCGTCGTGCACGTCCATTCGCCGTGGGGCTTCATGTGGTCGTCGTCGCCCGCGCCGCTCGAGCCCCTCGACGACGACTCGGCCGCCATCCACGGCCTGCAGGCGGTCTCCCTCGACCTCTCCGAGGACGCCGGGGAGGCGCTTGGCGATGAGGCGCGCATCCTCATCCGCAAGGCGCACGGCTTCCTGACCGTCGGTGCGACGCTCGCCGAGGCGTCGTGGTACCTCATGGTCGCGGAGCGCGCCGCACGAGCGCAGCTCGTGCTCGAGCGTCACGGCCGCCGCGAGTGGGTGTCGGAGCCGTGGCTGTCCCGGTGGAGGCTCACGCCCGAGTTCGCGGCGGAGGAGTTCGCGCAGCACGGCGACTACGTCCGCGCCGCGTGCCCGGAGATCTGGGAGTGAGGCGCGCGCTTCGATTCGCGCCCTTCCGCCTCTGGATCATCGCCTCCTTCGTGGGCAACACCGGCACGTGGATGCAGCGCGTCGCGCAGGACTGGATCGTCGCGGCCGACCTGACCGACGGCTCCGGCGCCGCGCTCGGGCTCGTGGGCGCGCTCCAGTTCCTCCCCTCGCTCGTGCTCAGCCCGATCGTCGGCCACCTCGCAGACCGGTATCCGCAGCGCCGCCTCATCGCCGCCGCGCAGGCGTGCGGGCTCGTCGTCGCGACCGCGCAGGGGGCGCTCATGCTCGCCGGCCTGCTCGAGCTCTGGCACGTCTACGTGCTCGCGCTCCTGCTCGGCGTCGTGAGCGCGTTCGACGCGACCCTGCGCCAGACGGTCGTCGACGAGCTCCTGCCGCGTCCGCTCGTGCCCGTGGGCGTGAGCCTCAGCGCGACGGCGTTCACCCTCGCGGCTCTCGTCGGGCCAGCGGTCTCGGGCGCCGTCATCGCGGGAGCGGGAGCCGCGTGGGCGATGCTCGCGAACGCCCTCTCCTACGGGATCATGCTCGTCGTGGCGCTCGTCGTGCGGCCGGGGGGCGCGCGCGGTCCGGCCGCCCGCTCGACCGCTGGCGGACTGCTCGCGGGCGTGCGCTTCCTGCTCGCGCGGCGCGCGGTGACGGCCATGCTCGTGCCGCTCGTCGTGGTCTCCGCGATCGGGATGCAGCTTCCCATCACCTCGCCGCTCATGGCGTCGGTCGAGTTCCACCGCAGCGCGACGGGATACTCGATCCTCACCGCCGCGAACGCCCTCGGCTCGCTCATCGGATCGGTGCGCGCGACGCGCGTGCCGCGGCCGACGCTGCGCTTCATCCTCGTCTGCGGCGGCCTGTACGGTGCGGGGGCGTCCGTGCTCGCGGTCATGCCGTCGCTGTGGACCTACGCGGCCGTGCTCGTCGCGGTCGGCGTGTGCACGGTCGTCTTCACGACGGCGTGCCAGGTGTTCGTGCAGATGTCGGCGCCTGCGCCCATCCGCGGCCGCGTCGTCGCCGCGTACATCGCGATCTACCTCGGAACGGTGCCCGCCGGCTCGCTGCTCGTCGGATGGGTCGTCGAGGTCTCGGGCGCGCGCTGGGGCGTCGCGGTCGGCGGCCTTGCGAGCCTCGCGGCCGTGCTCGCGGTGGCGCCGTGGGTCGCCCGCGCGGCGCCGCCCGGCGTCGCCGTGCGCCGATCGGCGTGAGCGGCGTCAGGCTCCGTGCGCCCGCGAGCCCGTCCGCTGCTCGGCGGGGGATGCCGGGGCCGGCGGCCGGCACGTCGCGATCGCGACGACGCCCGCGCCCCGGATCGCGACGCCTCCGCCGAGCACGGCGTCCCCGAACTCGAGGGGCACGCCGCGCGCGACGAGACCGGGCGTGAGCGCGACCGCCGCGATCGCGTCCGCAGGCGTCTCGAGGCGCCCCTCGACAATCACCGCATCGAGGGCGGGAAGCCCGTGCCCGCGGCGCACCATGAGGTTGAGGTCGTGGCTAGCGCTCGCGACCTCGACCGCCGTGACCTCGTCCTCCCCCGCGAAGGTCGCGGTCTGGAGTCGGGCGAGCTCGACGCGGGAGCCCGCGATATCGAGCACGAGGCCGTCCGGCCCGAGCGCCATGAGCGCACGATCGACGCCGGGCAGGCAGGAGAAGCCTCCCGGCCCCGCGATCGTCGCGATCGAGAGCCGCACGTCGTAGTCCCCGAACGATGGCGAGCGGTACAGCTCCCTCGTCTCCCCGCCGCCGTTGGCCCAACGAGCGCGCGCGAGGGCGGCGAAGCGGATGGGGAGCACGTCTGCCACACCCCCATCGTTCGGACTCGCCTCCTCTCCCGCCAGAGGCCGCGAGCACATGCCGTCCCAGATCTCGGACACTCGCGTCGGCGTCGCGTCGGCGGCGCACCCCTAGCCTGTGTAGCCGTTGGCGATCGAGACATCGTCGATGAGCGCGCGGAAGCCGCCGGCGGGCGCCGACTGCTCGTCGTAGTCGACGACGACGTGCGTGATCCTCTTGCCCGCGGCAACGCCGCCAACGACCGAGAGCACGTGGTTCCATGCGTCGACCGTGAGGTGGCCGCCCTGGCCGAGCCCGCTCAGGCCGTGGCCGTGCTGGTCAGTCGCCCCGAGGTTGCGCAGCACGGTCCCGTCGTCGAAGACGAGGTCGACGGCGACGTGCGTGCTCGAGGCGGCGTTCACCCCGCTCGACTGCGGGAGGATGAGGTACTGCAGCGTCGTGCCCGCGGTGACCGTGATGGGATGCGCGCTCAGATCGAACACCTCGGTGGAAGCGTAGTCGTGCGCCGCGGCGCTCGTCGAGCCCGAGAACACGAGATCCCGAGCTCCCGAGCGCGGTGTGCTCGTCGACACGGCGGTCGTGACCGCGCTCACGCCGCTCACGCCTCCAAGCGGAGCAGTGGCGCCGAGATGTGCGGCGACCGGCGGATCAGTCGCCTCGAAGCCGCTGTAGAGGCCCGGATCGTGCGGGCTCGAGAGCACCGTGTAAGGTCCGCCCGCTCCGAGGGCGTAGCCGTGCTGCAGGAGCGTCAGGTCGATTGTCTGCGCGGCCGAGAAGAGCGTCGACGCCTGTCCGTTGTTCACGACGAGGCCGTCGCCCGGGGCGAGGTACTCGGAATACGTCGAGGGATATGCGGCGTCGCGTGCCTCCGCGTTGACGAACTGGTACGGCGTCGGCCCGCCGACCCAGCCGATGACGCCGAGCGCGATCATGCTCACGTCCGGGTATTTCACGTAGCCGAGCCCGGCCCCGCCGATCGACGGGTCGAACCCGTCGTACGACGGCACGCCGCTCGCGGGCACGGCGTCCTCGTGGCCGTGCACCCAGTAGTGGATGAGCCGATCCCGCAGATCCTGCGGGAGGTTCGGCACGGCGAGCGTCGTGAGCGTCGAGGCTGGCACGTTCCACGGCCGGAACGAGGAGAAGTGCGCCCCCGAGCCGCTGTAGTAGAACGTGTAGATCGTCGTCGGGTCGGGGTTCGAGAAGAACCATGCCCGCAGGTTCTGCATCTCCGTCGCCGATCTCTGCTGATAGGCCGTGACGTCCGCCGAGTGGCCGAGCTCCGCCGCTATGCGCTGCAGGAAGCCGACATCGAAGAGCCACGACGACACGTACTCGATGTCGTGCTCGTCGGAGGACGGGTTCGCGTTGTTGAGATCCCAGCTCGGATGCTGCTCCATGTAGTCGAGGAAGTTCTTCAGGAGCGGGTACACGGTCGCCAGGTCTGCCTGCGCGGTCGCCGCCTGGCTCGGATCGGCCTTCATCTGCTGGTAGAGGATCCAGGCTGTCTGCGCCATGCGGGAGGGAAGGCGCTCCCCGCTGAAGCCGCCACCGCTCAGGATCTGGCTGAGCATGCCGATGAGCGACGCGAAGGCGTCCACGCGCTCGGCAGGCACGTACGCGAGCGCCTGCATGCCGAACAGGCTGTCCCACGGACAGCTCGCGGCGAGGATCGGGTCCACGGTGTTGAATCCGGCCTGCAGAGCGGGCTTGCCGCATGAGACCTGTGGATAGCCGTAGGCGGGCAGGGGGGCCCACGTGCCCTGCGTCCAGTCGGTCTGGCGGTCGATCGGCTGCTGGACTACGAACGTCCACGCCCGGTAGTACTTCGAGCGCTGCACGGCGGGGTTCACGTCGCGTCCGGGCGAGGTGCCGTTGGCGTTGACGCCCGAGATGCCGAAGCTCTGCGGCACCGGCACGGAGCGCAGCAGCGAGTCCATGACGGCCTTGGTCCGCACCGCCGCGGTCGCGAGCGACGAGACGAGGGCCGCGGCGGAGCGCTGCAGGCCGTCGGCCGGGGTCTCGGGCTTCACCCAGAAGCCGACGGAGGCGAACAGGTAGCCGGAGGTCATCGTCTCGGCGAGGCTCCACGACGTCTGCGACACCGTCGGAGCGCGCGTGAGCAGCGCGGGCCGACTGTAGAGAGGGTCGCTTCCGCTGCCCTGATAGAAGGTGACGACGTACCCCATGAGCGGGTCTGCGGCTGTCTGCACGTACAGGGCGTCCGTGCTCGGGTCCCACGTCGCCGTCATCCCGTAGGAGAGCGCTCCCCCGATCGTCACATCGTGGGAGGTCGACGACGACACCTGGAGGTAGCGGACGAGGGAGGTCGTGCTCGCAAAGAGGTCGCCGCCGCTGATGTGGGCGCCGAGCACACTCCAGGTGCCCTGGAACTGGATCTGCCAGGGGAACCAGGTCGTGCACGGAGCGGACGCCGGGCACGCGTCGGGGGCGACCGGGGTTCCCCCAACCGGCCCGATGCCCGTCGTGAGGATCGAGGGATACCCGACGGGGCCGACGACGTAGCCGCCCACGTCGATGCCGAGGTCGCTGCCGATGGGCGCGCCCTGGCCGGCGCCGATCTCCCACCGACTGCCGGGATAGGAGTTCCAGCGCGGCTGCTGCGCGGTGCCGTCGGCGATGCTGTTGCTGTCGAACCCCGGGTCGCCCCCGAGCGTGACCGTCGGATCGACGGCGAGAGCCGGTGCGGCGGGCGCGACGAGGCTTCCGGCGCACGCGGCGAGCACAAGAGCGATGGCGAGGATCCCCCCGCGGCCGATGCGGATCACGCGAACCTCCTTGTTCGGAGGCCAGGCTACCGAAACGCTTCGGTTGAGAGCAAGATCGGCGTTCGGTGCTCACGAGTGGGTCTCCGCCGGGCTTGTTGCGGTGCGTCGCTCGTGCAAGAGTGGACTGCACGGCGATGGGGCTCGCCGGAGCGAGATCCGCTCGAACCGCCGTTCTCGGCTGATGGCACCTGTGACGAGAGGAGTCACAGGTGACCGCTGCGGAGACTGATCACTTCGAAAGCATCCTGGCGAGGAACGCAGCCACCGGCCCGGCCGCGGCCGATGAGACCCTGCATGATCTCGCCCTTGACCAGGTGTTCGCGCGCGTCGGCGCCGACTCGCCGTACTCCTCCGCTGCATTCCGCACCCCGCTGTCCGACGAGACGGACGTCGAGTATCGGCAGGGCGTGTTCCATGCACTCGAGGACGCCCGCCTGCGCGCGATTGTCGAGACGTTCCTGAGCGGCATGGGCGAGTGCGTCCGCGCCGACGAGGAGACCGCGAACGCGCACTACCGGTACGGGCTCGAGCTGTGGCACCTGACGGCTGTGGCCGGCTACGTGGCAACGGTCGAGGCGTTCCATGCAGGCCTGTCCGAGACGGTCCCGCAGCTCGAGCGCTCGTCGACCGGCTGGGAGCTGCTCGCGCAGCACGTCGCCGCGCATCGCTCCTCGAGCGGCTTCGAGGCACTGCGGGACGAGGCGACCAGGCTGCGGCAGCGGATCGCGGCCCTGGAATACAACGCGCTGATCCGGGGCGGGAAGGTCACCATCGCCCCCTTCGACGACGAGCCCGACCTAGGGCAGTCCGTGGCAGCGACCTTCGCGCGGTTCCGACAGGGCGAGGCGGGGAACTACAGCGAGCCGGTCCGAGCGGGCGGGATGGATCATGTGCAGGCCTGGATGCTCGAGTTGGTCGCGAAGCTGCACCCAGAGCCGTTCGCGGAGCTGGCGCGGTTCACCGCGGCGAGCCGCGACTACCGCGACGCCGCGCTGACCAGCTTCGCGGACGAGGTGCGGTTCTACCTCGTGTACCTCGACTATCTCGCCCCGCTGCGCAACGCCGGCTTGCCCGTCTGCTACCCCGTCGTGTCGGCCTCGAGCAAGGAGCTCGCCGCGACGGACACCTGGGACGTCGTGCTAGCGCCGCAGCTCGTCGCCCGCGAGCAACCGGTCATCACCAACGATCTGACCCTTACCGGCGCGGAGCGCATCCTCGTCATCTCCGGCCCGAACCAGGGAGGCAAGACCACCGCGGCACGCACCTTCGGGCAGCTGCATTATCTGGCCGGGATCGGCTGCCCGATCCCCGGCGAGAAGGCGAAGGTGTTCCTCTGCGACCGGGTGCTGACCGTGTTCGAGCGAGAGGAACGGCTGGACGCAGGGAAAGGCCGACTCGGCGCCGAGATCGAGCGGCTGCACGACGTGTTCCAGACCGCGACCGAGCGGACCGTCATCGTCATCAACGAGGCGTTCGCCTCGACGGCACTGCACGACGCGCGAATCCTCACCCGCGACGTGCTCGAGCGGATCAGCGGCCTCGACGCGCTGGCCGTCTGCGTGACGTTCGTCGACGAGCTCTCCCGGCTCAACGACAAGACCGTGAGCATGGTCAGCGCCGTCGATCTGACCGACCCGGCCGTTCGGACCTTCCGGCTCGAGCGACGCCGGGCGGACGGCCTCGCCTACGCCCGCGCCCTCGCGGCGAAGCACGGCCTGACCCTGGAGCAGATCGCCCAGCGGCTGTCAGATCATGCGGAAGCGGGAACGGCCCGATGATGGTGCACCTGGTGGGACCAGACAGCGACTTCGATCCCGAGGCGGCCGAGCCGCCGTTCGCCGTCGACGTCGTCCAGGATCTGCAGCTGGACTATCTGTGGGATGCGATGGCTGACGGCGACGCATTCCTGCGCACCGTGGCCCGTGCAGCGATGCTGCAGCCGGTCCCCACCGCGGCCGGCATCCGCTACCGGCAGGCGGCTCTCGCGGACTGCACCTCCCACCGCGCGGCGCTCGCGGAGTTGTACGAGATCTCCGTCGACGCGCTGAGCCTCGAACGCGGGATCCTCCTGATGCCGGCCAAGGGCCGCCCCGAGTCCGTGCTGTTCCGCGCCGTGCGAATGCTCGCCGGCATGGCCGACCAGCTCGACAAGCTCCGGACCCGTAGTGCCGCGTTCGCTCCGGGGTTCGGCTCGCCGGCGTTCCGTGAGCTGTTCGCGATGATCGCGCGCGAACTGAACGACGACTATATGCGCAGGCTACGCCAGCGGTTGCGCGAGCTGGGCTTCACGGACGGGCTCATGATGAGCGCCCACGTCGGTCCAGCCGGTGAGGTCACCGGGCAGGTGCTGAGACGCGGGAGAGACGAGAACCGGGGCCTGTTCAGCCGGATCGCGCTGAGACGACCCACGTTCTCCTTCACCCTCCCGGAGCGAGACGAGGCCGGGGCGAGCGCACTGAGCAATCTGCGCGACCGCAGCTTGGGCGAAGTCGCGAACGCGGCCGCGCAGTCGGTGGACCATGTGCTCGCGTTCTTCCGCGTGCTGCGCGCCGAGTTGGGCTTCTACCTCGCTTGTGGCAACCTCGACGACGCACTGCAGGCGATCGGCGCCCCAACCTGCATCCCCGACCCGGAGACCGCCGCCAGCACCATCACGACCGGGCTGTACGACCCCTGCCTGGCGCTGCGCGCCGGGCAGACGCCGGTCGGCAACGATGTCGACCTGGACCGGAGCCGGCTGCTAATCATCACCGGCGCCAACCAGGGAGGGAAGTCCACTCTGCTGCGCGCGCTCGGAATCGCGCAGCTGATGATGCAGGCCGGCATGCCCGCCCCTGCCACCGCGTTCGCTGCAGTCCCGGTCGGGCAGCTCTACTCGCATTGGGCGCGGGAAGAGGACGAGGGCCTGAGCCGCGGCAAGCTCGACGAGGAGCTGGACCGCATGGAGCGGATCGTCGCCCTGATCGAACCGGGCGACCTGCTGCTGTGCAATGAGTCGTTCGCCTCCACCACGGAGGCGGAGGGATCACAGATCGTGCTCGAGGTCACTGCGGCGCTCGTGCACGCCGGGGTGCAGGTGCGCAGCGTCACACACCTGTACGACTTCGCCCACGCCGTCGATGGCGACCCGACCCTCGGCGCGGTGTTCCTGCGCGCTCCGCGCGCGGAGTCTGGGGAGCGCGGCTACCGACTCGAGCCGGGCCCGCCGTTGCGCACCAGTTACGGCCTCGACCTATACGACCGCCTGTTCGGAACTGACTATGCCGACGCCGAGTGACGCGCTGGGAGGACGGAGCCTTCGGCTACCCCGACCGGCACGACGTCGGCCCGTGGCATTGGATGCTGCACTTCGTCGCGAGCCGCGGAGTCGGAGCCATCGGTCACACCGCCGGTCTGCTCGCGGTCCAGCAGGTAAGCGTCTGACGAAATCGAAGGAGAACCCATGAGCCCGCGCAACACTCACGTCGTCGTCGGCGTCGTCCCCGATCAGCCGGACACGGTGATCGCCACGGCAGCGAGCTTCGCCGAGCGCTTCCACGCCGATTTGGTATGCGCCTCCGTCAACGCCGACGGCTACACCATCGACACCCGCCCGGACGGGGCAGTGGTGTCGATGTCGATTGATCCCGACCTGACCGAGGAACGGGTCGAGGCGTTCGACCCGGTGCTGCGCGCCTCGATCGCCGCGGCCCTTGAGGGCCGCGAGGTGTCGTGGTCGACGCGTGCCCGCGCCGGCGGCCCCGCGCAAGAGCTCGCGCGGCTCGCGGACGAGCTGAACGCCGCCATGATCGTCGTCGGCACCGGCGAGCCGGGCGTCAAAGGCTCACTGCACGAACTCTTCAACGGCTCAGTCGCCGCCCAGCTCGCCCACCGCCAACACCGTCCGGTCGTCGTGGTGCCGCTGAACCCGGTGGGTGTCGACGGCGAACTGCCCTGGAACGACGAGGGCCGATGACGGGACCCTTGATCCTGGTCCGCCACGGGCAGAGCCAGACGAACGCCGACGGGCTGTTCACCGGCCTGCCCGACGTTCCCCTCACCCCCGTCGGCCGCGCGGAGGCGGAGCGCTGCGCCGAACTGCTGAACGAGGCCGAGTTGATGCCCGCGGCATGGTTCTGCTCCCCCCGCCTGCGTGCCAGGCAGACGGTCGAGATCCTGCACCAGCTGATCACGCGCCCATCGGAGAGCATTGAGCACGACCGGCGACTCGCCCAACGCAACGACGCCGCCCTCACCGGGCTGAGCGAGAACGCAGTCCCGGCCGAGCACGGACTCGAGCAGTGCGCCACCTGGCGCCGATCCGTCGACGCCACCCCGCCGCCGATGGGCGCCGCCCGGCAAGCCGCACTCGGCAGTGCGGACCCGCGACTGGGCCGCACCGAGGCGCTGCGCGACGTGATCCGCCGCGTCGACGCGGCCTGGACCGAACGAATCGCCGCCGTCCTGCGCACCACGGGATCGGTGCTCGTGATCGCGCACGGCAACGCCCTCCGCGTGCCGTGCACCGTCCCCGACCGCCTCGATGACACGACGGTCGAGCACCTCAACACCCCCGCCGACCACCCGCTCGTGTACCGCGTCGACGACGGCGGAAATCCGCTCGACCCCGGCGGACGCTATCTCGACCAGGAGACGGCAGCCACCGCCGCCGCGGCCATCGCCCTCGAGGGAGGAACCTGACATGCCCGACACCACCCCCATCGCCTTCACCGACCTGCGCGGCCGACCCATCCTCGACTCGCGCGGATACCCGACCGTCGAGGTGCGTGCCACCCTCGCGGACGGCTCGCGGCTGATCGCCGCGGCACCCGCCGGCGCGTCCACTGGCGAGCACGAGGCCCTCGAGCTGCGTGACCACGGGCGGGCCTACTCCGGTCGCGGTGTGCAGGCGGCCGTCGCTCACGTCAACGCCGACATCGCGGACGCGCTGACCGGCCGCAGCTGGGAGAACATCGGGGAGCTCGATGGCTCTCTCGCCACCCTCGACGGCACCCCCGGCTACGCCCGGCTGGGTGCGAACGCCGTCGTCGCCGTCTCGATCGTCGCTGCACGCGCCTTCGCCCAGACTGACGGCCTCGAGCTGCAGGAGTGGATCGCCGCGCAGACCCGCTCCACGCCGCGGCTGCCGGTGCCGCACTTCAACGTCCTCAACGGCGGCGCCCACGCCGCCAACGCCCTCGACTTCCAGGAGTTCATGGTCGCTCCCGTGGGCGCTGCGACCGAGGAGCACGCCGTGCAGATCGGAGCCGAGGTCTACCACGCCCTCGCCGGCATCATCCGCGACCGCCACGGCAGCACCGGCCTCTGGGACGAGGGCGGCTTCGCCCCGCAGCTGCAAGACCCGCGCGTCGCGCTCGACCTGCTCGTCGAGGCGATCAGCGCCGCCGGCTACACGCCGGCCCGCGACCAGGTGGCCATCGCACTCGACCCCGCCGCCAATGGATTCTCCCTCGGCGACGGCTGCTACAGGGTCAACGGACTCGAGTTCGGCCGCGACGAGCTCATCGACTACTACCTGAACCTGCTCGGCCACTACCCCATCCGCTCCCTTGAGGACGGCTTCTCCGAGGACGACCCGGAGGGATGGATCGCCATGGCGCAGGCCGCGACCGACAGGGTGCAGCTCGTCGGGGACGACCTGTACGTCACCGACCCCGACCGTATCCGCGACGGCGCAGAGCACGGCTACTCCAACGCCGTGCTCATCAAGCCCAACCAGATCGGCACCGTCTCGCAGACCTTCGACGCGATCCGCACCGCACGCGACCTCGACATGGCCTGCATGGTCTCGCACCGCTCCGGAGAGACCGCCGACACGTTCATCTCCGACCTCGTCGTCGGAACCGGCGTCGGGCAGATCAAGTCCGGCGCCCCCGCCCGCGGCGAGCGGGTCGCGAAGTACAACCGCCTCACCGAAATCGAACTCGACCACCCCGACTACCCCTACGGACTGGCATGACAGACCCCACGGCGACGACCGACAACGTCGAGCTGCCGATCGACCCCGACCTCGACCTCGACGAGGCCGCACACGGTGAACCGCGCCCCGTGCACCTGCGCCCCGCCTACCTGGCGCTCGTGTTCGCCGGCGGCACGGTCGGCGTGGCCGCCAGGGAAGCCCTCACGCTCGCGTTCCCGCCGATCGACGGCATCCCATACACCATCTTCGGCATCAATGTCGTCGGCGCGTTCCTGCTCGGCGTGCTGCTGGACGCTCTCGCCCGCCGCGGCCCCGACCACGGCCACCGCCGCGCCCTGCGGCTGCTATTCGGCGCGGGCGTCATCGGCGGGTTCACCACCTACAGCACGCTTGCCGCCGACACCGCTGCCCTGCTGGGCTCTGGTGCGATCGCGCCCGCGATCGCCTACGGCATCCTCACCGTCCTGATCGGCGCCGCTGCCACCTGGGCCGGGATCGCCGTCGCTGTCGCGACCCATCGACCCAGCCGGAAAGGGGAGAGCCGGTGACCCCGGTGCTGTTCGTCGGCCTCGCCCTCGCAGGCGGCCTCGGCTCGGCGTCCCGGCTGCTGCTCGACGGGATCATCCGCTCCCGCAGTCGCGGCACCCTGCCGTGGGGCACCATCACCATCAACCTCACCGGATCGTTCGCTCTCGGCCTCGCTGTCAGCCTCGCGACCAGACAGATCCTCCCCGAGGCGTGGGAGCTCGTGATCGGCCCCGGATTCCTCGGCGGATACACGACCTTCTCCACCGCCAGCTTCGAAACCATCCGACTGCTGCAGGAGCGCAAGCGGCTCGCCGCGGTCCTCAACAGCCTGGGCGTCGTGGTCACCGCCACGACGGCCGCCGGCCTGGGCATGTGGATCGGATCGCTCGCATGACCGGCGGGCTGACGCAGAAGATCCATCGGCACCCTTGGCGGCATCGCCGCCAACCGAGGGAGAGCCGGGAGAGGAGAGTCTGTCCAAGATCGGCCCCCGCCCTCAAGTCCTCACCGCGACAAGAGCTGCCTAATGCATGAATCAACACCCGCCCGCGTGATCCTGGTCCGGCACGGCCACACCGCGCTCAACGCCGCGGGCCGCCTGCGCGGACTCGCGGACCCACCGCTCGACGACACCGGCATCGCACAAGCACGCGCCGCTGCGGCGGCGCTACGACCACTCGGCATTCGCCGGGTCGTCTCGAGCCCGCTGCGCAGGGCCGTGCGCACCGCGGCGATCATCGCGGAGAGCAGCGACGTCACCCTGGAGACCGACCCCGCGTTCAACGACCGCGACTACGGACCGTGGACCGGGCACCTCAAAGCCGAGGTAGTTCGCGAGTGGGGCGGCGTCGACGCCGCCCCCGGCGTCGAGAACGAACAGGTCGTGCTCGCCAGGGCCATGCAGGCGCTCAACGAGCTCACCGGCGACGGGGACGGCGCCCCCGTCGCCGTCGTCACCCATGACGCCGTGATCCGCCCCGTGCTCGCCAGCATCCAGCCCGGGATCAGTCCTGCGGTGGAAACGGGCTCGTGGGCCGAGCTCGTCCACAGCAGCGACGGGTGGGCGATCGCCTCCATCGACAACACCGCTGGATAGGTGCGGGGAACCCAACAGGGCGTGGCACGACGCCGCGAAGAAGTGCCCACCTGCGAATCTCTGACGCCAGCACGAGGAGTGTCAGCCGCCGGTCGTGACGACAACCGTGCGCTCCTGACACGAGGCACGAATGGGCGCGAACAAGGGATCTGCGCCTCACAGCGGCCGCGTCGGCCGCAGACGCTCACCCGGGCCGACCCGCGACCGCCGACCCAGAACAACGAAGAGGCCCCCGAACCCGAAGGTCCGAGGGCCTCTCCCGTCCTGACACAGGGCACTCGTTGCGGGGGCAGGATTTGAACCTACGACCTCTGGGTTATGAGCCCAGCGAGCTACCGAACTGCTCCACCCCGCGGCGCAAGACTCTAGCTTAGCACACGGGTAGGCCTCGCCTGCCGCCGTGCGGCCCCGCGAGCGGCCCGGGGATCACTGTCCGCCGGAGGCCGCGATCGCGCGCTCGAGGGCGTCCTGAAGTCGCTGGTCGGCTTGCGCTGCCGCGACGAGGTCGTTGTTCCGGTACGCCTGCTCGCGGTCCTGCAGCGCCTGCTGCGCGTCCGCGAGCGCCTGCTGCAGCGCCTCGTTCTGCGATCCGGTCGACCCGCTCGAGCCCGACCCCGTGCCCGTGCCGCTGTCGGAGCCCGTGCCGGTGTCCCCGCTCGAGCCGCCTTCGTCGGGCGGCGGGTTGTTCTCGACGCCCGTGTCGCCCGCCGACGCCCCCGAGTCGCCGCCGAAGAGGTCGTCGAGGGCCGCGTCGAGCGTGTCCTCGAAGGCGATCTTGTCGCCGAAGGCCACGAGCACCTTGCGCAGCAGCGGATAGCTCGTCTCGCCGTTCGACTGCACGTACACCGGCTGCACGTACAGCAGGCCGCCGCCCACGGGGACCGTGAGCAGGTTGCCCCGTCGCACCGACGTGTTGCCCTGCTCGAGCAGCGCGAGCTGGTTGGCGACCGTCGTGTCGGAGCTGAACGAGTTGGACACCGAGCCGGGGCCCGGGACCGACGTCTGTTTAGGCAGGGTCAGGAGCGTGAGCTTGCCGTAGTCCGGTCCGGGATCGGAGTCGGCCGTCAGATAGCCCGTGAGCACGTTGCGGGAGTTCGCGCCCGATCCCCCGGGTATGTAGGTCGTGTAGAGCGTGAAGCTCGGCTTGGAGGTGCCGGGAACCTGCATCGTGAGGTAGTACGCCGGCTGCGGCTTCGGGTTCGCGCGGGACGAGGTCGGGTCGCTCGGCGTCGTCCACGCGTCGTCGCCCTGGAAGAACGTGCCCGGGTCGGTCACGTGGTAGGTCGCGAGCACGTCCCGCTGCACCTTGAACATGTCCTCGGGGTACTTCACGTGCGCGAGCAGCTCCGTGCTCATGTCGCTCTGCGGCTTGACGGTGGTGGGGAAGATCTTCTCCCAGGTCTTCAGGATCGGGTCCTTCGCGTCCCACGCGTAGAGCGTCACCTTGCCGTCGTACGCGTCGACCGTCGCCTTGACCGAGTTGCGGATGTAGTTGATGTCGTCGTTGGCGACGAAGGACGGCGTGGCCGTGTACTTGTCCTGGATCGCGCTCGACATCGACTTGACGTCCGAGTAGGGGTAGTTGGCGCTCGTCGTGTAGCCGTCGATGATCCACACGACCCGCCCGTCGACGACCGCGGGATACGGGTTGCTGTCGAGCGTGAGGTACGGCGCGACCTTCGAGACGCGCTTGGCCGGGTCGCGGTCGTAGAGGATCTGCGAGTCGCTGTTGACGGCGTCCGAGAGGAAGATCTGCTCGGACTGGAACTTGATCGCATAGGCGAGCTTCGTGAAGGCGTTGTCGAGCTTGGGGCCGCCGTCGCCTCGGAACGTCGTCTGCTTGTTCGCCGACTCGTCCTGCCCCGAGGCGGGGTAGTCGAGCTCGCGTGGCTTCGCGCCCTTCGGCGCGCCCACGATCGAGTAGTCGGGCGAGTCCTCGCCGAAGTAGATGCGCGGCTGATACGAGCCGAGCTCACCCTTAGACGGGATGTCCGACTCGAGGAACACGGGCTGGCCGTCGGGTGCGCGCTGATTGCCGTAGGCGGCGACGACGCCGTAGCCGTGCGTGTAGATGACGTGGTCGTTGAGCCACCCGCCCGAGCTCTGCCCGTTCTGGTTGAGCTCGCGCACGGCGATGACCGTGTCCTGCGTCTTGCCGTCGATGCTGTACCGGTCGACGTCGAGGTATTGGGGGAACTGGTAGAACTGCCGCACGACCTGCAGCTGCTTGAACGTCTCCGACACGAGCGACGGGTCGATGATGCGGATGTTCGCCGTCGTCTCCGCGTCCGAGCGCAGCGCGCCGGGCTGCGCTGTCGTCGTCGCGTCGTACGGCACCTCCTGCACGTCCGAGACGCCGTAGGCCTGCCGCGTCGCGGCGATGTTCCGCTGGATGTACTCCGACTCGAGCGTCTGGGCGCTCGGGTCGACCTGGAACTTCTGCACGACCCACGGGTAGATGCCGCCGACCACGAGGGCCGCGACTATGAGCAGGGCCGTGCCGACGATCGGCAGACGCCAGCGGCCGATGACGGCCGTGACGATGAAGAGCACCGCGACGAGGGCGGCGATACCGGCGAGGATCTGCCGCGCGGGGATCGTCGCGTTCACGACCGAGTAGCCCGCGCCCGTGTTGAGGAACCCGTCGTTCGAGCTGTACAGGGTGATGTACTGGTCGAGCCAGATGCTCACGGCCTGCAGCGCGAGGTAGACCGCGCACGTCACGGCGATCTGCACGCGCGCCGTGCGCGAGATGCGCACCTCCCGCCCCGTGATCCGGATGCCGCCGTAGAGATAGTTGGTCGCGAGCGCCGCGAGCACGGAGATGAACACGACCGCGGAGGCGAAGCCGACGGCGCCGTGGAAGAGCGGCAGGTCGAAGACGTAGAAGGACACGTCGAGGCCGAACTGCGGGTCCTTCGTGCCGAACGGCGTGCGGTTGAGCCACTCGAGGATCGTCTGCCAGTGCGAGGACGACGCGATGCCGCCGAAGATGCCGAGCACGATCGGGATGCCCCACATCGCGATGCGGCGGAGCGGCTCGACGACCTGCTGATAGCGGTCGAGCTGGGAGTTGAGCCGCGCGTAGACGGGCCGGAACCGGAACCCGATCTCGATGCTCGCCCACACGGGGACGGCCATGCCGAAGAAGCCGAGCGCGAAGGTGCCGATGCGCGCGAGCCACTCCGTCGTGTATACGCCCAGATAGCCGAGCTGGTCATACCAGAGCACATCGGTGTAGATGGCGCAGAACACGAAGAACGCGATCACGAGCACCGCGAGCACGGCGGCGGCGATCGCGACCGTCGCCCGCGTGCGATTGGCTGGCCGCTGTGCTGGGGTGGACGTCACGCTCTTCCTCGGGGGTGTCGGCGAACGGCACCCATCCTAGGGGCGCGGTCCTTGGAGATCGCCGCAGCAGTGTCAGCCCGCGGCGCGGCAGGTGGGCAGCGCGGAGACGTCGCCGTGGTCGGCGATCGTCTCGAGCACGTGTCGCGCGTCCCGGAGCGTCGAGACCGCGAACACGCGCAGACCGTGCGGCACGTGGCCGACGACCTCGTCGCAATTGCCCTTCGGGGCGAGGAACCACGTCGCGCCCGCGCGGGCGGCCCCGTACATCTTCTGCTGGATGCCGCCGATCTCGCCCACATCGCCGTCGGGGTCGATCGTGCCCGTGCCCGCGACGCGCTGCCCGCCGTTGAGCTCGCCGGGCGTGAGCTTGTCGATGATGCCGAGGGCGAACATCATGCCCGCGCTCGGCCCGCCGACGTTCTGCAGCTGGATCTTGACCTCGAACGGGAAGCGGAAGTCCTCCCCGATGTAGACGCCGAGCACGGGCGTCGGGCGGGCGCCGCCGCTCGAGGTCGGCGTGACCGACACGGTCTGCTGCGTGCCCGAGCGCTCGACCACGATCTGCACGGGATGCCCGCTCCCCGTCTTCGCGATCGCCGCGCGCAATCCGTCGAGGTCGTCGATCGCGCGGCCGTCGACGCTCACGATCGTGTCGCCCGCGCGCAGCACGCCGTCGGCGGGGGCGCCCTTCTCCACCGAGCTCACGACGACGCTCGTCGTGTACGAGTAGCCGAGCTCGGAGAGCGCCGCGGCCTGGGCCGCCTTCTGCGAGGCCTGCATGTCCTCGTAGCCCTGCTGGTTGGACTGCTCCACGGTCTCGCCGTCCGGGTAGACCTCATGGATCGGCACGACGCGCTCGCTCGGGTCGAACCACGCGACCGCGAGGTCGAGCCAGCTCGGATGCTGCTGCGGGTCGCCGACGACGCTCACCGTGAGCATGTCGAGCGTGCCCGCGGTCGGATACGTCTTCTCGCCCTGGATGTCGATGACGGGCACCGTGGAGGAGCCGACGCGCGTCGTGCCGAGCGTGTTGAAGACCGGCCCCGGGCGCTCGATGACGTAGGGCGCGGGGCTGAGCGCGAGGAGCATCGTCGCGACGAGCGCGAGCACGACGAGGGTCCACCCGATCCACGCCGTCCGCCGCGCACGGCGGTCGCGCTCCGCGCGCTCGCGCTCGAGGCCGGCGAAGAGTGTCACCGCGCTCCTGTCGAATGGGGAAGGACGACGCCGAGCGACCCCGGCTCCCACCGAGTCTCCCGCGCCGGGGTTCGGTGTTCGCTGTGGGCGTGCGCGCCGGCCCTCCAGCCTAGGCGAATTCGCGGCCGCGCCTTCGCGGCGCGGGCTACCGTAGGGGCATGCCTGACGAGCCGCGCGACGATTCGGACGACGAATTCCGCGACATGCTCCGCGCGTTCCTCTCCGGAGAGGGCGACATCGACCCGAGCCGGCTCGCGAGCGCCGCCGGCCTGCCCAACGACCCCGAGCTCGTCTCGCGGCTCATCGGCCAGCTCCAGCAGGCGCTCGCCTCGAGCGGCGACGGGGTCAACTGGGGGCTCGCGAACGAGCAGGCGCGCACGATCGCGTCCCGCTCCTCCGTGGTGACCCTGCCCCAGGAGCGCACGCAGCTCGAGCAGGCGCTCTCGATCGCCGCGCTCTGGCTCGACGAGGTGACCTCCGTGCCGCCGCTCCCGAGGACGCCGCGGCTCATGAGCCGATCGGAATGGGCCCTCGCCACGATGCCCGTGTGGACGCAGCTCGCCGAGCCCGTCGCGCTCTCGATCGCCAACGCGCTCACCGAGGTCCTCCGCGAGCAGACGCCGGAGGAGATGGCGGGTCTGCTGCAGAACGCCGGACAGATCATGCGGAACGTGGGCGGCACCCTCTTCGCGATGCAGCTCGGCCAGGTCGTCGGGCAGCTCTCGACCGAGGTCGTCTCCGGCGGGGACGTCGGCATCCCCCTGCTCGACGAGGAGGCGGCTCTCATCCCGCAGAACGTCGCGGCCTTCGCGAGCGGGCTCGGCATCCCCACCGACCAGGTGCAGCTCTACCTCGCCGTACGCGAGCTCGCGCACGCGCGGCTGTTCCGGCACGCCAAGTGGCTGCGCCTGCAGCTGCTGACCTCCATCACCGAGTTCGCCTCCGGCATCCGCATCGACACCGAGCGGCTCGAGCAGCTCGCCGCCGACTTCGACCCGCAGAACCCCGAGGAGCTGCGCGAGGCCGTCACGAGCGGCGCGCTCATCCCGCCGAAGACCGGCGACCAGCTCGCCGCGCTCGCGCGGCTCGAGACGATGCTCGCCCTCATCGAGGGCTGGGTCGACACGGTCACCCAGCGTGCGACGCTGCGCCTGCCGCGCGCCGACGCGGTCGCGGAGACGGTCAAGCGGCGCCGGGCCTCCGGCGGCCCCGCCGAGTCCGCGTTCGCGACGCTCGTGGGCCTCGAGCTGCGCCCGCGCCGCCTGCGCGAGGCCGCCGCGATGTGGCAGGCGGTCACCGACGCCGTGGGCCCGGAGCGACGCGACGACCTGTGGTCGCATCCGGACCTCGTGCCCACGGGCGAGGACGTCGACGACCCGCAGGCGCTCATCGCCCGCCTCACCGGCGGCGCGCCCGAGCCCGACGAGTTCGACCGAGCGATCGAGGAGCTGCTCGACGACGTCGACGGCGAGCGTCCACACGAGGACGACCGTGGCCGCCAGGAGGACGAGGGTCCCGCCGGGAGCTGAGCCGCGGGCGTCTGTGGACGGCGCAGCCGACGGGAGGCGGGCGCGCGGCATCATGGCGCGCATGGCCCTCCTGCTCGATCCCTCCGCTCCCGCCGTGTGGCGCTCGCCCTCGAGCGTGCAGTTCGGCGTCGACCCCGTGCGCGTCGTGCTCGAGACCGTCTCGACGCTCGACGAGCGGCTGCTCGGCGCCCTCGCGCGCGGGGCGACGCGTGCGGCGCTCGAGACGCTCGCGGTCCACGTCGGCGGCGCGGCGGCGGACGCGGACGCGCTGCTCGAGCGGCTCGCGCCCGTCATCGTGCGCGGCGGGTCGCGGGCGCGCCCTCCCGCGCGCGTCGCGATCGACGGCACGGCTCGAGCGCTCGCGGGCGCGACCGCCGTGCGGATCGCCGAGATGCTCGCGGCCGAGGGGGTCATGATCGCGCGCGAGGACGCGTCCGTCGCGGTGCTCCTCGCCTCGTACGTCGTCCCGCCGCGCCTGGCCGGGCACTGGCTGCGGCGGGACGCGCGTCACCTCCCGATCGTCTTCGGCGAGCGCGCCGTCACGATCGGACCGCTCGTGGAGCCCGGGCGCGGGCCGTGCCTCACGTGCCTCGACCTGCACCGCACCGACGCCGACCCCTCGTGGCCGGCGATCGCGAGCCAGCTCCTCTCCCGCCGGAGCGCGGCGGAGACGCCCCTGCTCGCCGCGGAGGCGACCTCGTTCGCGGTGCGCGCGCTGCTCGCCGGCGGACGCGAGCTGCATGGCGAGTCCGTGCGGATCGACGCCGAGACGGGCGAGCGGACGCACCGGCGGTGGCGCCGGCATCCGCGCTGCCTGTGCTCGGACGCGACAGCCCTCGTCTCCTCCCCCTCCCCCCTCCCGCCCTCCCCCCACCCGTGAGGGGCGCCGGAATGCTGCGTGGGGGGCCTCATAGCCGCGCTATGCCGCCCCTCACGGAAGGGAGGGGGACGGGGATGGGCGGGGCGGGCGCAGCTCGCCGAGAAAGCGCGAGGCCTCACGCGGACGCGGACTCCGCGGCCCCTGCTGCGCCCAGGAGAGGTGCAGGCGCTCTCGCGCGCGCGTGATGCCGACGTAGAGCAGGCGGCGCTCCTCGTCGATCGCCTCGATCCCCTGCGCGTACGCGATCGGCACGAGGCCCTCGCTCAGACCGACGAGGAAGACGGTCGGCCACTCGAGCCCCTTCGCCGAGTGCAGGGTCGCGAGCGTCACGGCGGAGCGCGTCGGCTCATGCTGCGCCGCCTGCCGCTGCGCGAGCTCGTCGACGAACGCACGCACCGTCGTGCCCTGCGGCGACGCCTCCGCGAGCGCGAGGATCGCGCCGAGCGACTCCCAGCGGTCCCGCACCGCCCCGCGCGCCTCGGGCGGGTCCTGCGTCCACCCGAGCGAGCGGATGACGTCGCTCACGATCTTGAAGAGCGGCTCGTCGGGGCTCGCGACGGCGACCCCGCCGAGCAGGAGGATCGCCTGCCGCACCTCCGGCAGGTCGAAGAAGCGCGTCGCGCCGCGCACCTGATAGCTCACGCCCGCGTCCGCGAGCGCCGCCTCGATCGCGGCCGCCTGCACGTTGACGCGGTACAGCACGGCGATGTCCTCCGGCCGCTCCCCGTCCGCGATGCGGTCCGCGATCGCCGCCGCGACCCCACGGGCCTCGGCGGCGTCCGTCGGATACGCGGTCACGACGGGCTCCGGGCCACGCGGCCGGTCTCCCGCCGCGTGCAGCTCGAGCGCCCCCGGACGCCCGCGCATGAGGCGATTGGCCGTCTCGACGATCGCGGGACTCGACCGGTAGTTCTGCTCGAGCCGCAGGACGACCGCCTCCGGATACCGCGACGCGAACCCGAGCAGGTACGAGCTCGACGCCCCCGCGAACGAGTAGATCGTCTGGCTCGCGTCGCCGACGACGCACACGTCGGTGCGGTCGCCGAGCCAGAGGTCGAGCAGCCGCTGCTGCAGGGGCGAGACATCCTGGTACTCGTCGACGACGAAGAAGCGGTACTGCTCGCGCACCTGCTGCGCGACGCGCGGCTCCTGCTCGATCATGCCTGCCGTCACAAGCAGCACGTCCTCGAAGTCGATCTGCCGGCGCTCGTCCTTGACGCGCTCGTAGGCGCGCTGCAGCTCGGCGGCGGACTCCGCGGTCACCGAGGGTGGCAGGCTGCGGGACTCGGCGGCGCGCGCATACTCCTCGATCGAGAGCCCGGACACCTTGCGCCACTCGATCTCCCCCGCGAGGTCGCGCAGCGACGCCGTGTCGAGCCGCAGACGCAGGCTCTCGGATGCCTGCGCGAGCAGGCGCCCCTTCGCCTCGAGCACATGCGGCGGCCGCCCTCCGGCCACGACGGGCCAGAAGTAGCTGAGCTGCGAGAGCGCCGCGGAGTGGAATGTGCGCGCGGCGACGCCGGCCGCGCCGAGCAGGCGCAAGCGCGTCCGCAGCTCCCCGGCCGCGCGCGTCGTGAACGTGAGCGCCATGACGCGGTTGGGCGCGTAGACGCCCGACGCCACGCCGTAGGCGATGCGGTGGGTGAGCGCGCGCGTCTTGCCCGTCCCCGCGCCCGCGAGCACGCACACGGGCCCGAGCAGCGCCTCCACGGCGGAACGCTGCTGGTCGTCGAGGTCCTCGAGCAGCGCCGCGCCCGTCACCAGTCGATGCCGTCCTCGATCGGTCCCCCGTACCACTCCTCGATGATCGCGCGCGCGATCGAGGCGCGCCCGGGCAGCACGATCGTGCCGAGGTGCGAGGCGATCTCCTCCCGGCTGAACCAGCGCACGTCGAGGATCTCGGTGCCGTCCGCGGTCGCCGTGCCCTCGAAGGACGGGTCCACGCGCGCGAGGAAGCCGAGCATGAGCGACGCCGGGAACGGCCACGGCTGGCTGCCGAGGTAGCGCGGCTCGACGACGCGCACGCGCGCCTCCTCGTACACCTCGCGCGCGACGGCCGCCTCGAGCGACTCGCCCGGCTCGACGAAGCCGGCGAGCAGCGAGTAGCGGTTGCTCTCCCACAGCGCGTTCGAGCCGAGCAGGAGGCGGTCCTGCCCGTCCACGACGCCCACGATGATCGCCGGGTCCGTGCGCGGGAAGTGCTCGCTCGCGTCGGTCGGGTCGACGCGCACCCAGCCGCCCTTCGACGACCGCGTCGCCGTGCCCGTGCGGGGCGAGAACGGATGCGCGGCGTGCCAGTTCGCCATCGCGAGCGCCTCGGTGAAGATCCCCGCGTCGAGGTCGTCGAGCTTCGTGCCGAGCGCGCGCAGGTTGCCCCACTCCCCCGAGAGGCGCTCGGCGGTCGCGTCGTCGAGCACGGCCGCGACGATTGGGGTGCCGACGGGCATCCCGCGGTCGACGGTCGTGCGGCCGAGGTAGACGAGCACGCCATCGCGCGGCACGTCGGCGGGGGTGAGCAGCCGCAGTCGCGCGGGCGCCTCGAGAAGCGCGCTCCCCCGCCACAGCGGCAGCACGCGCGTCGCCGGATCGGCCCACAGCGTCTCGAAGACGTGCTCGCCCTCGCGGAAGAGGTGGTCGCGGTCGACCTCGGAGCGGGACAGCGGCAGGCGCGAGGTGAACGACGACGTCATGGGGACCAATCGTGCGGGAGTGCGTGGCGTGCGGTCGCGACCCGCGGCAGGCGACCTACGCTGTGCGGTATGGCGCGAACCCATCTCACTCTAGCCGCGCTCGCCACCTCGGCCGTCGCGGGGCTCGACGTGGTCTCCACCGCTCCCTTCGGCCGGGGGGACTCGGGCGACTACGACTCGGCGCTCCTCACGACGCGGGACGGACGGCACTGGATCGTGCGTGTGCCGCGCAGCGAGCGGGCGGAGGCGGAGCAGTCCGCCGACCTCGTGGCGCTCCGCGCCCTGAGCGCGGGAGTGCGCGCGCGCCTCCCGTTCGCCCTCTCGCGCCTCGCCGGGCAGGCCCCGTACGAGGGGACGCGCGCCGTCGTCTACGAGTTCGTGTACGGCAGCAAGCTCGCGCTCGCCTCGCTGACGCCCGAGCTCGCGGCATCCGTCGGGCGTGCCGTCGCGGCCGTCCACGCGCTGCCGACGAGCATCGTCGCGGACGCCGGGCTCCCCGTGCTCTCGGCGATCGACTGCCTGCGCGCGTCCGTCGCCGTGATCGACCGCGCGAGCGCGAGCGGCCTCGTGCCGGGCATCCTGCTCGAGCGCTGGGAGGGCGCGGCGCAGGAGACGGCGCTGTGGCAGTTCCAGCCGACGGTCGTCAACGGTTCCCTCGCCGCGTCCTCCTTCCTTTACGCGGGCTCGGAGGTCACGGGCGTGCTCGGCTGGCACGAGCTGCGCGTCGGCGATCCCGCGCGCGACCTCTCCTGGCTCGTCGGCACGCGCACGGAGGACCTCGCCGGGCGCGCCCTCGACGCCTACGTCGCCGCGCGCGGCTCGATCGACCGCCACGTGCGCCGTCGTGCGCGCCTGCACTCGGAGCTCGAGGTCGCGAAGTGGCTGCTGCACGGCCTCGAGGTGCACAGCACCGAGATCGTCGACGACGCGGTCGCGATGCTCAGCGGGCTCGCCGATCGCGTCGAGAGCGACGTCATGCACCCGCTCGGCGCATCGGCCTCCCCCGCCGAGGCAGGGCCCGAGGACGTCCAGGAGCTCCTCGAGCGCAGCGAGCGCGTCGTCTGAGGAGGCGCCCCGCCGCTACGCGGCGACGCCGCCGGACTGCACGGCGCGCGCGCCCTCGATCGTCACGTGCGGGATGCCGACGGGGCCGTGCTTGCTCAGGGTCACGCGCAGGCGCAGCTTGCCGGAGCGCGCAAGGATGAGCGCGATCGTGAGCGCCGCGGCGAGCGGCACGGCGCCCGAGATGACCATCGCGGGCTGCGGTCCGAGCTGCTCGGCGAGCCAGCCGATGATGGGGCCGCCCACGGCCTGGCCGCCCACGATGACGGTCTGGTAGATCGACATGACACGCCCGCGGATGCGCAGGTTGCTCGAGAACTGCGTCATCGACTCCGCGGCCGTGCCGAAGAGCAGACGCGACACGCCGACCGCGACGAGCAGGAGCATGAACGGGATCATCGCGGGGGTCGCGCCCGCGACGAGCTGGATGACGCCGAACGCGGCCGCCGACAGGATGACCGTGCGCAGCCGCAAGCCCGTGCGCCGCGTCGAGAGGATCGCGCCGATGACGGCGCCCACGGCGAGCGAGGAGTTGAAGAGTCCGTAGCCGGTCGCGCCCGTGCGGTAGACCGTGTCGGCCATGCCGCTCAGCAGCGCGGGCATGGGCATCCCGAACACGGCGACGAAGGCGAACATGACCATCGTCCACAGGATCGCGGGCTTGCGCCGGATGTAGCGGGCGGCCTCGCCGAGCTGGCCCTGCGACCTGCGCACGCGGGGCACGATGCGCAGGTCGGCGCGGCGCAGGGAGAGCAGCAGGATGACGACGAGCACGACGGACGCCGCGTTGATCGCCATCGCCCAGCCCGCGCCGACGACGACGATGAGCACGCCGCTCACCGCCGGCCCGACGAGCGCGCCGAACTGGAAGATCATCGCGTTGAAGCTGATCGCGTTGCGCAGCTGCGCCTGGCCGACGATCTCGTTGACGAACACCGCGCGCGCCGGGTTGTCGACGACCTGCGCGAGGCCGATGCCGACGATGATGAGGTACACCTGCCACAGCTGCTCACCGCCCGAGATGATGAGCACGGCGAGCAGGGCGCTCAGGATGCCGACGACGGTCTGGGCGCCGATGACCATGGCGCGCTTGGGCATGCGGTCGGCGAGCACGCCGCCGTAGGGGCCGAGCACGAGCGTGGGGAGGAACTGCAGGGCGATCGTGAGGCCCACGAGCGCGACGTTGCCGGTCATCTCGAGCACGAGCCAGTCGGCCGCGATGCGCTGCATCCAGGCCGCGGTGTTCGCGAAGACCTGCGCGATCATGTACCGGCGGTAGTTGTGGTGCTGCAGGAGCGCGAACGTGCTCTTCCACGAGGGCGGTGCGCTCAGCTTCGGGATCGGCGCAGTGGCGGCGGCATCGAGCGAAGCAGACACGAGAAGAGGATTCCGAGACGAGAGATGGTGACCGGCTATTGCGTTTTCCTCTTCCAGCGTAGACTCAGCGAGGTCATTCGCACTCGAAATCACAGATATAAGTGCTATTCGGAAACACAATGACTTGGACCGAGGAGCGCACAGGATGTTCGATCCGGTCCTGCTGAGGACCTTCGTCGCCGTCGCGGAGACCCTCAACTTCACGCAGGCCGCCGCGAGGCTGCGGCTGAGCCAGCCCACCGTGAGCCAGCACGTGCGCAAGCTCGAGGAGGCCGCGGGCCGCACGCTCGTCCAGCGCGACACGCGCGACGTGCGCCTGACCGACAACGGGGACGCGATGCTCGGCTTCGCGCGCACGATCCTCGCCGCGCACGACCAGGCCGTCAACTACTTCACCGGCTCGGCCATGCGCGGCCGCCTGCGGTTCGGGTCCGCCGACGACCTCGCGCTCACCCAGCTGCCGCAGATCCTGCGCGACTTCCGCCAGCTCTACCCGCACATCAACCTCGAGCTCACCGTCGCGCAGAGCAGCACGCTCGCGCGACGCCTCCAGGCACGTCAGCTCGACCTCGTCTTCATCAAGCAGGAGCCCGGGGAGTCCGGAGGGCGCGTCGTGCGGCGCGACCGCCTCGCGTGGGTCGCGCACCGCAACCTCTCGCTCGAGCCGACCGCGCCCGTGCCGCTCATCGCCTACCAGGCGCCGAGCCTGAGCCGCGCGCTCGCCATCCGCGAGCTCGAGAAGGCGGGGCGCACGTGGCGGATCACGTGCAACGTACGCGAGGTCAACGGCGTGCTCGCGGCCGCACGGGCCGGCATCGGCATCGCCGTGTTCCCGCACAGCCTCATCCCGAGCGACCTCGCGCCCGTCGGCGGCACCCTTGGCCTGCCGCCGCTCGGCGAGGTCGACTTCGCGCTGCTCGACAACCCGAGCGCCGCGCGTGAGCCGGTCGAGGCGCTCATGCAGGCGATCCTCGACCGTTCCGGCAACCTCAGCTAGCGGCCAGTCTCGGCTAGCGGCCGGCGTCCGCGCGCGGTCGATCCGCATGCGCATCGACTCCCGCCGCGGGTGCGGCGACGACGGCCCGCCAGCGCGCGACGAGCTCCTCCTCCGTCTCGAGGCGCTCCGGGCGCACGACCTCGTCGTCGGCGACGTAGTAGAAGACCGCGTCGATCGTCGCCGGGTCGATCCCGCGCCACCGGGCGTAGGCGAGGCGGTAGAGCGCGAGCTGCAGGCGCTTGCCGGCAAGGTCCGCCTCGTCGCGCGGCACTCGGCCCGTCTTCCAGTCGACGATCTGGATGCGACCCTCGCGCTCGTAGACGGCGTCGATGCGGCACACGACGACCTGTCCGTCGAGCAGGAGATGGATCTCGCGCTCGACGTCCACGGGGAGCAGGCCCGCCCACTCGGAGCGCTCGAACGTCTCGCGCAGACGCTCGAAGGCGTCGCTGTCCACGAGCTCTCCCGGACCGTCGAGCTCGCGCGCGACCGCGTCGAGCAGGTCGGGTCCGACCTCGCCCGCCGCGCGCCGCTCGACCCACGAGTGGAAGAGCGTGCCGAGCCGCGTCGCGCGGTAAGGCCGCTCGGGCACCGGCCGGCGCAGCTCCGCGGCGGCCCGCTCGGGCGCGTCGACGACGTCGTGGAACCGCGAGGCGGGGATGCGGTCGGGCACCGCGAGCGGCTCGGGCCCGCGCATGCGGCGCGCGCGCTCGGCGAGCAGGAGCTCGAGGTCCGCAGCCCACGGACCCGCGAGCGCCGGCTCGGCGGCGGCGACCGCGGCCGCGGCCTCCTCGACACGTGCACGCCGGGAGCCGAGCGGGTCGCGCGGCCACCGGAAGGTCGTCACGAGCTCCGCGAGCGGGTTCTGCTCGAGGCCGGAGGTCTCCGGGAGCGCGGGCGCGACGCCCGCCCGCTCGAGGTCGCGCAGGAAGGGGCTCGGCGGGCGCTCGTTCGACTGCGTGGCCCAGAACGAGGCCGTGAGCAGCAGCTCGTGCCGCGCGCGCGTGACCGCGACGTAGGCGAGGCGTCGCTCCTCCCGCACGTGCCGCTCCTCGACGCGCGCACGGAACGCGCGGAGCTCCTCGACGAGCTGCTTGCGGTCCTGCGCGCCCCGCCAGCCGAGCGACGGCAGCTCCTCGCGGTCGCCGCGCAGCTCGAACGGGAGGCCGCCGAAGGCGAGCCAGCCGCTCGTGCCCTCGAGCGGCCGCGCGGGGAGCTCGGCGGCCACGAGGCGCGGCACGGCGACGAGGTCCCACTCGAGGCCCTTCGCCCCGTGCACCGTGAGGATCTGCACCGTGCCGGGCTCGGGATCCTCGGGGCGCGGCGAGAGGTCCTCCCGACGCTCGGCCTCGCGCAGCCAGGAGAGGAAGCCGCCGAGCGTCGCGACGTCCGCGATCGCCGCGTACGAGGCGATCGCGTCGAAGAGGGCGTCGAGGTTCGCCGAGCCGACCGGGCGCGACTCGTTCGCGAGCACCTCGACGTCGAGCCGCAGCTCCTGCAGCACGTGCCCGACGAGGTCGACGAGGTCGAGGCCGCCGCGCGCGCGGAGCCTCCGGAAGAGGCGCGCCGCGTCGCGCAAGCGCTCGCGGCCGGCCGGGCTGAAGCGCTCGAGCTCGCGATGGCCCTCGGGCGCGGAGGCGATCCAGTCGAGCGCGTCGACGAGCGAGCGCTCCTCGTCGCCGGAGAACGAGGCGCGCATGCCCGCGAGCACGGCGTCGTCGTGGCGGCGCTGGGCGTAGTCCCGCTCGCGCAGCCACTCGGCGAGCCCTCGCAGCGCCTCGAGGTCGGCGACGCCGAGGCGCCAGCGGGAGCCGGCGAGCAGACGCACGAGCGCCGAGCCCGCGGCGGGGTCGTGCAGGACCGTGAGCGCGCACACGAGGTCCGCGATCTCGGGCTCCGCGAGCAGGCCGCCGACGCCGAGGACGTGCACGGGCACGCCCACGTCGCGCAGCGCCGTGAGGAAGAACGGGAGCGTCGTGCGCGTGCGCAGGAGCAGGGCCGCGGACGGCGGGGGCCCGCCCGCATCCCCCGCATGCAGCCGTTCGGCGAACCAGCGCGCGACCGTCGCGGCCTCCTCGACGACCGTCGTCTCGACGCGCACGGCCACGGGGACGGAGCTCGCGGACGGCGCCGCGCGCAGGGTGCCGACGGGCACGCGCGAGAGCTCGCGCAGGGGCGCCGCGATCGCGTTCGCGGCCTCGAGGATGCGCGTGCCGTTGCGCCAGCTCGTCGAGAGCGCGTAGACGGCCGAGCGCTGCCCGTCGCCGAAGTCGGCGCCGAACCGCTCGAGGTTCGCCGCGCTCGCACCGCGCCAGCCGTAGATGGACTGGTTCGGATCCCCCACCGCCATGACGGGATGCCGCGCGAAGGCCGTCGCGAGCAGGCGCGTCTGCACGACGGAGGTGTCCTGGTACTCGTCGAGCAGCACGACGCGGTGGCGTTCGCGCAGCCCCGCGACGATCGGGGGATGCCGTTCGAGCACGCGCAGGGCGAGCGAGACCTGGTCGGAGTACTCGACGAGCCCACGGCGGAGCTTCGCCTGGGCGAACTCCTCGACGAGGTCGAGCACGAGCGGCAGGCTCCGCGGCTCGCTCAGCACCGCGAAGTGGGACTCGTAGGCGGCGCCGCGCGGTCCGAGCGGCAGCTCCTCGATCGCCGCGACGTACGTGCGCGCGAAGTCCGCCGCATCCCGCGGATCGACGCTGTGCTCGCCGAGCGCCGCGCTCAGGCGCAGCACGGCGGCCGTGATCGTGTCGACGGAGCGGTCGAGGGCGTGCAGCCCCGGGTGCGCGCTCGCGAGCACGACCGAGCGCGCGAGCTGCCACGCGGAGGCCTCGGAGAGCACGGCGCCGTCGTTGTCCCGCCCGAGCAGCGCCGCGTTGTCGCGGAAGAGCGCGTTGGCGAACGCGTTGTAGGTCGAGACGACGGCGGGCTCGAACGCGTCGTACTCGGGGCCGAGCCCGCTCTCGGCCAGGCGCCGGATGCGATCCTGCAGGCGCGCGCCGAGCTCGCCCGCCGCCTTGCGTGTGAAGGTGAGCCCGAGGACCTCGCCCGGCGCTACGACGCCGTTGGCGAGCAGCCACAACACGCGGTTCGCCATCGTCTCGGTCTTGCCGCTGCCGGCGCCCGCGACGACGAGCGCGGGCTCGAGCGGCGCCTCGATGACCGCGCGCTGCTCCTCCGTCGGCGGCGGGGCTCCGAGCGCCTCCGCGATCTCGAGCGCGCTCACCGTCCTCGTGCTAGTCACTCGTCACCGCCGGGACGACATGCCAGCGCAGGGACTCGGTGCCGGGGCGATGCTCGTCGAGCTCGAGCCGGCCCTCGAACTCGGCCGCCGCGATGAGACGCGCGGCGCGCGTCACGCGCTCACGGAAGGCCGCGAGCTCCTCCGGGCCGAACGGAGCCTGCTCGGCGATGCGGTAGGGCGCCTTCGTCGTCGGCTTGACGAAGAGAAGCCGCGCGCCCCCGGCGCGATGGCCTTCCTCGAGGCCCTCGACGAGGCCCGCGGCGTACGCCGCCTGATATGCCTCGAGCTGGGGGTTCGCCTCCGCCTTGACGGGGTTGCCCGTCTTGAGGTCGACGATGACGACGCGCCCGTCGGGGAGCCGCTCGACGCGGTCGATCGTGCCGTGCACGACAGCGCGGTCGACCTCGAGCTCGAACGCGTGCTCGGCCGCGACCGCGCGCGCCCCCTCTGCCTCGCACCGCGCGAGGTAGGCGGCGATGCCGTCCGTCATCCGGCGGGCGAGCCGACGCTCGCGCTCGGCGATCCATGGCGACTCGAAGACGAGCTCCGACCACCGCTCGTCGACCCGGCGCCAGATCGCCTCCGCGTCCGGGCCCTCCGCCGTCTCGAGCGCCCAGTGCAGGATCGTGCCGAGTGTGAGCGCGGGCGACCGCGACGCGCCGCCGACGCGATCGAGGAACCAGTGCAGCGGCGCCTCCTCGAGCCGCTCGATGCCGGACGGAGAGACGGGCACGCGCACCGCCGGGTCGTCGAGGTCGAACAGCGGCGCGTCGGTCGAGAGCGGGAGCAGCCCGTGCCAGTCGGCCGGATCGGCGCCCGGCACGCCCTCGGCGGCGAGCCGGGCGAGCGAGGACGCCGCCGCGCGGCGGCGCGCGAGGGGGGAGCCGGGCGTCGTCAGCTCGCGACGCAGCGCGCCCACGGCCGCGCCCAGCGAGAGCGGCCGCGCCGCCGCCGCGTCCACGCGCGTCGCGCCCGGAGGCACGAGGCTCAGCAGCACGCTCGGCGCCTCGTCCTCGTTCGCGACGGCGGCGACGAGCACGCGCCGCGAGGCCCGCGAGACGGCGAGCGCGAACATCCGCAGCTCGTCGTCGCGCACGACGCGCCGCTCGTCGACGGCGCCCTCCGGCAGCCCCGTGACGAGCTCGACGAGCCGCTGCGCGCCGAGGAGCGAGCCGCGCAAGCGCATGTTGGGCCACACGCCCTCCTGCACGTCGGCGATCGCGACGACGTCGAACTCCATGCCGACCGTGCCCGCCGGCGTCGTCACGAGCACGCTCTGCTGGCGCGCGCGCGGCGCGAGAAGGTCCTCCGCGACCTCGGCGGAGAGCACGGAGTCGACGAACGAGCGCGGTCGCGCGTCGGGGGCGCGCTCGACGAAGCGGCGCGCGGCGGAGAAGAGCGCGAGCACGGCGTCGAGATCACGGTTCGCCTCGTCCGCGGCGATCCCCGCGGTCGACGCGTCGGCGGCCCAGCGGTCGGCGAGGCCGCTGCGCTCCCACACGACCCACAGCAGGTCCTCGATGCTCGCGCCTTCGCCCGCCCGCGCGCGCACGGCCGCGATGCTGCCCGCGATCCGCAGCGCGGCCCGGCCCACGCGATGGTCGATCGTCGCGAGCCGGGCGGGGTCGAGCAGCGCCTCCGCGACGAGGACGCCCGCGGGACGCACACCGCCGCCCGCGAGCTCCTCGGCGCGCAGGGCGAGCCTGAGCGTGCGCAGGCCGAGGCGGTCGAGGCCGCCGTACGGGGAGAGCAGCAGCTCGGCGGCGCGATGCTCGTCGAGCGCGGTCGCGGGGTCCTCGGCACTGCGCAGCGCGACGTCGACGATGTCGAGCAGGGTGCGCGCGGCGCGCTCCTCCCGCAGCGGTCGGCCGCCGCCCGTCGTGCGCGTGGGCACCTCGGCGATCGCGAACGCGCGCGCGACCTCCGCGACGCGCGCCCCGCTGCGAACGACGATCGCCATGCGCTCCCACGGCACGCCGCGCTCGAGCCGCTCCTCGCGCAGCAGTCGCGCGAGCGCCGCGTACTGTCTCGCGGGCGTCGTCGCCTCGACGAGCGTGACGGAGTGCGGATGGGCGGGTCCCGCCGCGACGGCCGCTCGCTGCGCCCCCGCGGAGGCTGTGCCGATGCGCGCGACCACGGCGCTCGTGAGGGCGCGCAGCTGCGGGCCGTGCCGGTGCGCCCGCTCGAGCACGATCGTGCGCAGGCCCGGCACGCGCAGCTCGACGCCGAGCCGCCCGAGCGCGGCGGGGTCGCCACCGCGGAACCCGTTCGCGGCGACGTCCGGGTCGCCGAACGCGACGATCGCGACGCCGCGCCGCGCGAGGGCGCGCAGCATGCGCAGCACCGACTCCGTCGCCTCCTGCAGGTCGTCCACGGCGACGAGCCTCACGCCGCGCACGACCTCGTCCGCGTCCCCGCGCACGAGCGCCGCGGCGGCCGCGTCGAGCAGCTCGGACGGGTCGAGCGCGGCCGTGCCGGAGGCCGCGAGCACCGCGAGGTACTCGGCGAAGAACTCGCTCGCGGCGACCCACTCCGGCCGGTGCGAGCGGCGTCCGAGGTCGGCGAGCGCGGCGGGCGAGACGCCGTGCTCGGTGCAGCGCATGAAGAGCTCGCGCAGCTCGGTGCGGAAGGCGCGCACGGAGCGCACCTCGGGGCCGAGCTCGGGCGGCCACGCCGGGCCGCGGCCCTCGGCGAGGTGCCCCTCGAGCAGCTCGCGGAAGATCGCGTCCTGCTCGCCGCCGCTCAGGAGCGTGGGCCGCGCGTCGGAGCCCGCTGCCGCGGCGTGCACGAGCTGGAAGGCGAACGATGCGGGCGTCCGCGCGAGCGGCCCCGTCGTGGGCAGGGCGACGCGACGGGCCAGCCGGTCGCGCAGCCGCGTGGCCGACGCGCGCGTCGGGGCGAGCACGAGCACCTCCCCCGGCGCCCATCCGCGCGCGCACACGCGATCGGCGACGAGCTCGACGAGCGTCGTCGTCTTGCCCGTGCCGGGCGCGCCGAGGACCGCCGCGCTCGCCTCCCCGGGCAGGTCGACGACCGCGCGCTGCGCCGGGTCGAGCACGAGCGCGCGCTCGGCCGCCGCCGCGATGAAGCCCGCCTCGCCCATGTC
Source organism: Actinomycetales bacterium (assembly GCA_015655445.1). Taxonomy (GTDB): domain Bacteria; phylum Actinomycetota; class Actinomycetes; order Actinomycetales; family Microbacteriaceae; genus Diaminobutyricimonas. The sequence goes on from JAATFA010000009.1 coordinate 43,355, forward strand.
GCGTCCACGGTAGCCGGGACCGCGGACATCGCGGTCGCGCCCGGCCACCCTCGCGCCCGTCCGCAGCCTCCGCGAGCCGCGCTTCTGCCGAGAGAGAACGACGCGGGAGGCGCGCGCGCGTGCCGTAGCCTTGCGTTCGTGGACATTCGCATCGGCATCCTCAACAGCCCCCGTGAGATCGCCTTCAGCTCGAACCAGGGCGCGGCCGAGATCGAGAAGATCGTCGCGGATGCGCTCGAGAGCGAGCGCCGCTTCGTCTCCTTCGCGGATGAGAAGGGGAACACCTACATCGTCCACACCTCCTCGCTCGCCTACGTCGAGGTGGGGGCCGAGGAGCAGCGCCGCGTCGGGTTCGTCGCCTGAGCGGAGGCGCGCGTGGAGCTCCTCTTCGTCACCGTCATCGCCGCGGGCATCGGCCTCATCGTCGCCGAGTCGCTCCGCCGGAGGCAGAGCTACGGCGTGCTCCTGCTGCCGGCCGTCGATGCCATGGTCACGGCGGCCGTGTGGGTGCTGCTCGTGTGGCTCGGCTGGAAGTTCGACGCGACCTGGATCTGGGTCGTGAGCCTCGTCGCGGGCGGCGTGGTCGCGATCGTCCTCGCGATCGTGCTGCCGCGCATGCGGGCCCACGCCGACGAGCGGCTCATGCAGCGCCTGCTCGCCGGTCGCGCCTGACCCTCCACGCGCCGGCGGCGGCCGCCGGACGGCGCGCCTGGGTCCCACGCGGTGCCCGAGGGGCCCGCCGTCCCGTCACGCCGTGAGACCGAGCGCGTCCATCCGCCGTGTGTGGCCCGCGATGAGCTCGGTGAACGCTGGCTCGATCGCGGGGGCGTCCGCGTCGTGATCGCCGTCGACGATCGCCGCGCGCGCGACGAGGATCGTGTCGCCGACGAGACGCCGACCCCACAGCGCGAGCCGGGATGCGAGCCGCTCGTTCGCCTCGATGCCCTCCCGCAGGAGCGCCGCGAGCCCCTCCTCCCCCCGGTCGGCCGCGAGGGCGGACACGACGCGCTCGCCGAGCTCGCCCGGCAGGCCCGTCGCGAGCTCGAGGAAGAAGTCGTCGAGCAGTCCCGCCGTGAGATGGCTCGTGAGGAGCGACTCGAACCAGTCGTTCCCGCGCGTGCGCCGCTGGAACTCCTCGATGCGCGCCCGGTACGGCTCCATCGCGACGGCGGGGTCCTCCCCGCGCCGCCGCAGCTCCGCGACGAGCGCCTCGTGCTTGCGCAGCGCCGCGCCCGCCGCGTGGGCGCCCACCTCCTTGCCCGCGGTCGTCGGCGCGATCGCCACGACACGTCCGAGCGACTCGAAGAAGGCGAGCTGGAGGTAGGCGCACTGGGCGAGGAAGGGCACCGCGGGGGGCACGAGCTCGGCGAGGCCGACGCGCGCGGCCGCCCGCCGCTGGTCCCGGGAGCCGATGCGCGGCGCCTCGACACGTCGCCGCCGGCGGAACCAGAGCACCACTCGCCCAGTGTAAAGGCGCGGTGAGCGGGGCCCCGTCGCCCGCGGCCGGTAGAATGAGCGGGTCCTCTTTGCAGATCGGCCACACTCCTTGACATTCAGCAAGCTCTCCATCGACCAGGACATGGTCGACTCCCTCAGCGCGGAAGGCATCGTCGACCCCTTCCCCATCCAGAGCCAGACGATCCCCCTCGCCCTCGCGGGGCAGGACATCATCGGCCAGGCGAAGACCGGCACCGGCAAGACCTTCGGGTTCGGCCTGCCCATCATCCAGCGCCTCGGTCCCGACCCCGAGCCGGGCGTGCAGGCGCTCGTCGTGGTCCCGACGCGCGAGCTCGCCATCCAGGTGAGCGAGGACCTCGCCCTCGCGGCCCGCAACCGTCCGACGCACGTCGCCGCGATCTACGGCGGCAAGGCGTACGAGGGGCAGGTCGCCGAGCTGCAGGCGGGCGCCCAGATCGTCGTCGGCACGCCCGGGCGGCTGCTCGACCTCGCGGGGCAGCGCCTGCTGTCGCTCGGCAACGTGCGCGAGGTCGTGCTCGACGAGGCGGACCGGATGCTCGACCTCGGCTTCCTGCCGGACGTCGAGCGCCTCTTCGCCCTCGTGCCCCCGACGCGGCACACGATGCTCTTCTCCGCGACGATGCCCGGCCCCGTCATCGCGCTCGCCCGCCGGTTCATGAACCGGCCCGTGCACATCCGCGCGAGCGACCCGGACGAGACGATCACGCAGGCGAACATCCGCCACCTCGTCTACCGCGCGCACGCGCTCGACAAGGACGAGGTCATCGCGCGCATCCTGCAGGCCGAGGGCCGCGGCAAGACGGTCATCTTCACGCGCACGAAGCGCGCCGCCGCCAAGCTCGTCGAGGAGCTCAGCGACCGCGGCTTCCGCGCCGTCGCCGTGCACGGCGACATGAGCCAGGAGGCGCGCGAACGCTCGATGACGGCCTTCCGCGCGGGCAAGAAGGACGTGCTCATCGCGACCGACGTGGCCGCGCGCGGCATCGACGTCGACGACGTGACGCACGTC
>JAATFA010000183.1 GCA_015655445.1 Actinomycetales bacterium
CGTCGCGATCCTGCGCGGACTCAAGGAGCGCTACGAGGCGCACCACAAGGTCGCGATCGCCGACTCCGCGCTCGTGGCCGCCGCGACCCTCAGCAACCGCTATATCAGCGGCCGACAGCTGCCCGACAAGGCGATCGACCTCGTCGACGAGGCGGCGAGCCGGCTGAAGATGGAGATCGACTCCTCGCCCGTGGAGATCGACGAGCTCAAGCGCGCCGTGGACCGTCTGCGCATCGAGGAGCTCGCGCTCAAGAAGGAGAAGGACGACGCCTCGAAGGCCCGGCTCGAGAAGCTGCGCGCCGACCTCGCCGCGCGCCAGCGCGAGCTCGACGAGCTCGAGGCGCGTTGGCGAGCCGAGAAGGAGTCGCTGCACGACGTCGGCGACCTCAAGAGCCGGCTCAACGACGCGCGCATCGAGCTCGACCGCGCGATCCGCGAAGGGCGCTACCAGGACGCGGCGAAGCTCAACTACGAGGTCATCCCCGGCATCGAGAAGCGCCTCGCCGAGGCCGAGAACGCCGAGAGCGACGGCCCGCGCATGGTCAACGACCAGGTGACCGACGAGGACATCGCCGCCGTCGTCGCCTCGTGGACGGGCATCCCCGTCGACAAGCTCAAGCAGGGCGAGACGGAGAAGCTCCTGAACCTCGAGGCCGAGCTGGGCAAGCGCCTCATCGGCCAGAAGGACGCCGTTCGCGCCGTCTCGGAGGCCGTGCGCCGCACGCGCGCGGGCATCGCCGACCCGGGCCGCCCGACCGGCTCGTTCCTGTTCCTCGGCCCCACCGGCGTGGGCAAGACCGAGCTCGCGAAGGCGCTCGCCGCCTACCTGTTCGACGACGAGAAGGCGCTCGTGCGCATCGACATGAGCGAGTACGGGGAGAAGTTCGCCGTCTCCCGGCTCGTCGGCGCGCCCCCCGGCTACATCGGCTATGAGCAGGGCGGTCAGCTCACGGAGGCCGTGCGCCGTCGTCCGTACTCGGTCATCCTGCTCGACGAGGTCGAGAAGGCCCACCCGGAGGTGTTCGACGTGCTCCTGCAGGTGCTCGACGACGGACGCCTCACCGACGGGCAGGGCCGCACGGTCGACTTCCGCAACACGATCCTCATCCTCACCTCCAACCTGGGCAGCCAGTTCCTCACCGACCAGTCGCTCAGCTGGCAGGAGAAGCAGGAGGCCGTGCAGAACCTCGTGCGGCAGGCGTTCAAGCCCGAGTTCGTGAACCGTCTCGACGACATCGTCGTGTTCTCGCCGCTCACGACGGACGACCTCGGCCAGATCGTCTCGCTCTACATCGACCGGCTCGAGGCGCGTCTAGCCGAGCGCCGGCTGACCCTCGCGGTCACGCCGCGCGCACGGGCGTGGCTCGCCGAGCGCGGGTACGACCCCGTGTACGGCGCGCGACCGCTGCGCCGGCTCATGCAGCGGGAGATCGACGACCGGCTCGCGCGCGAGCTGCTCGCGGGCGAGGTGCGCGACGGCGACGCCGTGCGCGTGGACGTCGCCGACGACGGCGAGTCGCTCACCGTCGCGCGCTTCGAGCCCGCGGTGCCCGCGGGCGTCGGCGCGAGCGGCCTCGAGGACATCGAGGACGTCGACGACCGGATGGGCTGATCCGACCGCCCTCCCTCGTACGCCCCGGGAGGGGGACCGACGCGGTCCCCCTCCCGGGGCGTCGTCGTGCGCGCCGCCGGTAGGCTGCTGCCCGTGCAGGCGACGGTCATCCACGGCGAGCGCGACGTGCGGCTCGAGGAGGTCCCCGACCCGGTGCTGAGCACGGGCGGCGACGCGATCGTGCGCGTCGTCGCGGCGTGCGTGTGCGGATCGGACCTGTGGCGGTACCGCGGCGTCGTGCCCGTGCGCGAGCCGCAGCGGATCGGGCACGAGTTCGTGGGCGTCGTCGAGGAGGTCGGCCCGCAGGTGCGGCGCATCCGCGTGGGCGACTTCGTCGTCGCGCCGTTCTACGACTGCGACATGACGTGCGCGAACTGCGTCAACGGCGTGAGCTCCTCGTGCCTCGCCCGCGGGTCCTGGGGCGCGACCGACCCCATGGGCGCGTTCGCCGACGGGGGCCAGGGCCAGTACGTGCGCGTGCCGCACGCCGATGGCTCCCTCGTCGCGACGCCCGGGCAGCCGGACGCGGCGCTCGTGCCGCACGTGCTCACGCTCGCCGACGTCATGGGCACGGGCCACCACGCGGCGCTCGCCGCGGGCGTCACGGCCGGCAGCACGGTCGTCGTCGTGGGCGACGGCGCCGTCGGCCAGTGCGCCGTGCTCGCGGCCTCGCGGCTCGGCGCCCGCCGCATCGTCATCATGTCGAGGCACGCCGACCGCCAGTCGCTCGCTCGCGAGTTCGGCGCGACCGACGTCGTCGAGGAGCGCGGCGAGGAGGGCGTGGCCATCGTGAAGGACCTGTTCGACGGCATCGGGCCGGACGCCGTGCTCGAGTGCGTCGGCACGAAGGAGTCGATGGACCAGGCGACGCTCGCCGCGCGGCCCGGCGGCGTCGTCGGCTACGTGGGCGTGCCGAACGGTGGTGCCGAGCTGCCCATCCGGCGCCTGTTCTCCACGAACGTCGGCGTGCGCGGCGGCGTCGCGCCCGTGCGCAACTACGTCGAGGAGCTCCTGCCGGAGGTGCTCGACGGACGCCTGCGGCCGGGGCTCGTCTTCGACCTCGAGCTGCCGCTCGCGGAGGTCGCGGAGGCCTACGCGGCGATGGACGAGCGGCGCGCGATCAAGGCGCTCCTGCATCCGTGAGCGCTCGCCCGGCGGCTCGGCGGCGTGGTCGTGACCGCGGACGCCCGCGGCGGGGCATCGCTCACGCGCGGCTCTGCGCGAGCAGCCGCTCGCGCACCGCGCGCCGCAGCACCTTGCCGACCATCGACTTCGGCAGCTCGTCGACGACGTAGACGCGGCGCGGGGCCTTGTAGGCGGCGAGGTTCTGCTTCGCGAACGCGCGCAGGGCGTCCTCGTCGATCGTCGCCCCAGGCTTCGGCACGACTGCGACGACGACGTCCTCGCCGCTGTGGGCGCTCGGGAGGCCGACGGCCGCCGCCTCGGCGACGCCCGCGAAGCGCAGCACGGCCTCCTCCACCTCGCTCGGGGAGACGTTGAAGCCGCCCGTGATGATGAGCTCCTTGATGCGGTCGACGATGCTCACGAAGCCCTGCTCGTCGATCGTCGCGATGTCGCCCGTGCGGAACCAGCCGTCCGCGAACGCCGCGGCCGTCTCCTCCGGCTTGTGCCAGTACCCCGAGAAGACCTGCGGGCCGCGCACGACGAGCTCGCCCGGCTCGCCGGGGGCCAGCTCGCGCGTCGGATCCTCCGGGTCGACGATCCGGACCTCCGTGCTCGGCATGGGCAGGCCCACCGTGCCCGCCCTCCGGTTGTTCGCGACGGGGTTCGCGAGGAGTATCGGCGAGGTCTCGGAGAGCCCGTAGCCCTCGACGAGGTAGCCGCCCGTCTCGCGCTCCCACGGCTCGACGACCGCGCGGTCGAGCGGCATCGCGCCCGAGATCGCGATCTGGATGCCGCGCAGCGAGACCCCGGCCTCCCGCGCGGCCGCGGTCAGGCGCGCGTAGATCGGAGGCACGGCCGGGAGGAACGTCGGCGGTCGCTTGCGGATGACGGGGAGCACGAGGTCGGGGTCGAATCGGGGGAAGAGCACGAGTCGCGCGCCCATGCTCATGGCGAAAGTCAGGCACAGCGTGAGCCCGTAGGCGTGGAAGAGCGGCAGGATCGCGTAGACGACCGATGTGCCGCGCGGCACCTGCGGGATCCACGCGCGCGCCTGCTCGGCGTTCGAGACGAGGTTGCGGTGGGTGAGCGTGGCGCCCTTGGGCGTGCCCGTCGTGCCGCTCGTGTACTGGATGAGCGCGACGTCGTCGGTCGTGGGGCCGGGCACCGACAGGTCGAGCGGCGCGTGCGCGAGCAGCTGGTCCCAGGTCGTGACGCCGTGCACGCTCGTCGTGAGCTCCGCGCGCGCCGCGCGCGCCCTCCGCAGCGGAAGCCGGAGCATCGCGCGCATGCGCAGCGGCATCGCGCGCGTGAGGTCGACCGCGACGACGTGCTCGACGGCGACGTCGGCGGGGAACGCCTGGATGGTCGCGACCGACCTGTCCCACGCGATCGCGACCTTCGCGCCGTGGTCCTCGAACTGGTGCCGCAGCTCGCGGGGCGTGTAGAGCGGGTTGTGCTCGACGACGATCGCGCCGAGACGCAGCACGGCGTAGAACGCGACGACGTGCTGCGGGCAGTTCGGCAGCACGATCGCGACGGGGTCGCCCTTGCGCACGCCGAGCTCGCGCAGGCCCGCGGCGGCGCGCGCGATCTCGTCGCCGAGTCGCGCGTAGGTCGTCGTCGCGCCGAAGAACTCGAGCGCCACGGCGTCCGGGTACTCCTCGACGGAGGAGCGGATGAGGTCGGAGAGCGAGTCGTGCGACGGCTCGATGTCGGCGGGCACTCCCTCGGCGTACGCGGCGAGCCAGGGACGGGGGGCGTTCGTCGTCACAGCTACCCACCCTAGGAGACGCGCCGGCCGGGGCGCGTCTCACGCGAGGGCGGGGGCGACCTCGCGCTCGAAGAGCTCGATGCCCGAGCGGTCGTACGCCGCCTCGGGGAAGTAGAAGATGCCGTAGGTCATCCCGAGCTCCTGCATCCGGGAGAGCCGCTCGACGACCTGTTCGGGCGTTCCGACGGCGAGCGCGCCATCGCTGCGGTAGTCGGCCATGAACCGCTCGGTCGTCTCCGGGCCGAGGTAGGGGGCGACGCGCGCCTCGATCGCCGCGAGGCGGTCCTGCACCTCCTGCTCGGTCGGCGCGATGACGGTGTTGTAGTTGGAGCTGCGCACGATCGCGTCGAAGTCGGTGCCGAGGTCGACGGTGTGCGCGCGCAAGAGGTCGCTCTTGCGCGCGAACTCCTCCGGCGTGCCCGCGAAGTTCGTGTACCGCGCGTACTGCGCAGCGATGCGCAGGGTGACCTTCTCGCCGCCGCCCGCGATCCACAGGGGGATGCCGCCGTCCTGCAGCGGCATCGGGTACACGCGGGCGCCGTCGACCTGGTAGTAGTCGCCGTCGAGCGTCGCGGTGCCCGTCGTCCAGGCCTGGTGCATGATCTCGACGCCCTCGCGCAGGCGCCCGAGCCGCTCGCGCACGGGCGGGAAGCCGTAGCCGTAGGCGCGCCACTCATGCTCGTACCAGCCGCCGCCGATCCCCATCTCGATGCGGCCCCCCGAGACGATGTCGACGGTCGTCGCGACCTTCGCGAGGTAGGCGGGGTTGCGGTAGCTCATGCACGTGCACATCTGGCCGAGCCGCACGCGGCTCGTGCTCGCCGCGAAGGCCGCCATGAGCGTCCACGCCTCGTGCGTCGCCTCCTCGCTCGGCACGGGCACCGTGTGGAAGTGGTCGTACACCCAGATCGACTCCCACGGGCCGGCGTCCGCGTGCTCGGCGAGACCGCGTATGGTCTCCCAGTGTCGTGCCGGCTCGATGCCGACGAGGTCGTGACGCCACCCTTGCGGGACGAAGAGGCCGAATCGCATGGCCCCAGCCTACGAGGAGCGATCAGCATCCGGCGCAATGCTCTCATGCGGAAGCGCAATGACCGCTCGCGCGCTGGAGCCGCTCAGGCCTCCTCGAGCGCCGCGCGCACGGCGGCGGCGAAGGCGTCGACGTCGTCCTCGCGCGTGTCGAACGAGCACATCCAGCGCACCTCGCCCGCCGCGGGATCCCAGTCGTAGAAGCGATACCGCTCGCGCACGCTATCGGCGACGCCGGGCGGGAGCACCGCGAAGAGCGCGTTCGCCTGGGTCGGCTGCGTGAAGCGGATGCCCGGCGCCCCGTCGAGGGCCTCGCGCAGGCGACGCGCCATCGCGTTCGCGTGCGCGGCCGCGCGCATGCCCAGGTCGTGCTCGAACAGCGCGAGCAGCTGGGCGCTCAGGAAGCGCATCTTGCTCGCCGTCTGCATGCTGAGCTTGCGGATGAAGCCGATGCCGGGCGCGCGATCCGGGTCGACGACGACGATCGCCTCCGCGCCGAGCAGGCCGTTCTTCGTGCCGCCGAAGCTCACGACGTCGACCCCCGCGTCGGAGGTGAAGTCGCGGAAGGGCACGCCGAGCGCCGCGGCCGCGTTCCACAGCCGTGCGCCGTCCATGTGGACGGGCATGCCGTGCTCGTGGGCGAACGCCGTGACCGCGCGCACCTCGTCGGGCGTGTAGAGCGTGCCGAGCTCGGTCGACTGCGTGATGCTCACCGCGGCCGGCTGCGGACGGTGCTCGTCGCCCCATCCCCATGCCTCCGTCGCGACGAGCTCGGGCGTGAGCTTGCCGTCCGGCGTCGCGACGGGCAGGAGCTTGATCCCCGCGACGCGCTCGGGCGCGCCCGCCTCGTCGGTGTTGATGTGCGCGCCCGCCGAAGCGATCACGGCGCCCCAGCGCGGGATGAGCGCCGAGAGCGCGACGACGTTCGCGCCCGTGCCCGTGAAGACGGGGTAGACCTCGACGCGGTCGCCGAGCTCCCGCCGCAGGCGCTCGCGCAAGGCGTGCGTGTACGCGTCCTCGCCGTAGGAGATCTCGTGCCCCCCGTTGGCGTCGGCGAGGGCGGCGAGCACCTCGGGGTGCGCGCCCGCGTAGTTGTCGGATGCGAACGTGCGTCGGGCGTCGTCGTGCAGCTTCACCTCCCCAGTCTCCCGTAGGCGGCGGGCGGGAGCAGAATGGGGGCATGGCGACATCCGTGGATCCCGCACTGCTCGATCGCCTCGGCCGCTTCGGCGTGTGGCGTGGCGCGTCGGACCTCGACCCGGACATCGCGGCGCACGTCGA
>JAATFA010000071.1 GCA_015655445.1 Actinomycetales bacterium
CACCGACCCGGCCCCCGCGACGACGTTCGCGCACCTCGACGCGACGACGGAGCTCTCGCGCGAGATCGCCTCGCGGGGTCTCTACCCCGCGGTCGACCCGCTCGCCTCGACGAGCCGCATCATGGACCCGCGCTACCTCGGCGAGGACCACTACCGCGTCGCGACGAGCGTCAAGCAGATCCTGCAGAAGAACAAGGAGCTGCAGGAGATCATCGCGATCCTGGGCGTCGACGAGCTCTCGGAGGAGGACAAGATCACGGTCGCGCGCGCGCGGCGGATCCAGCAGTTCCTTTCCCAGAACACCTACATGGCGGAGAAGTTCACGGGCGTGTCGGGCTCGACCGTGCCGCTCAAGGACACGATCGAGTCGTTCGACGCGATCGTGCGCGGCGACTTCGACCACGTGGCGGAGCAGGCGTTCTTCAACGTCGGCCCGATCACCGACGTCGAGGAGAAGTGGGCGCAGATCCAGAAGCAGAACGGCTGACATGGCCGAGCTCACCGTGAACGTCGTCTCGGCCGACCGCGAGATCTGGACGGGCAGCGCCCGCCAGATCGTCGCGCGCACGACCGAGGGCGAGATCGGCATCCTGCCCGGGCACGAGCCGATCCTCGCCATCCTCGGCGCGGGCCAGGTGCGCGTGACGACGACGGACGGCCAGTCGATCACGGCGAACGCGGAGGACGGCTTCCTCTCGGTCGACCACGACACCGTCATGATCGTCGCGCGCAACGCCACGCTCGACTGACGTGCCGCGCGCCGCGCGCGCGTCACGGGGTCTCCTCGCGGGGGACTCCTGATGCTCCTGCTGCTGCCGCCGTCGGAGACCAAGCGGGACGGTGGGGATCCCTCGCGCCCGCTCGACCTGGCCGCGCTCGCCTTCCCCGAGCTCACGGGGCCGCGCCGGACAGCGCTCGACGCCCTGCGGACGCTCACGCGCACGGTGCGCGGCGCGAGCGAGGCGCTACGGCTCGGGCCGACCCAGCGTGCGGAGGTCGAGCGCGATCGCGCCGTGCTCCGCTCGCCTACGATGCCTGCGCTCGACCGGTACACGGGCGTGCTCTACGACGCCCTCGGCGCCGCCGCGCTCGGCCCGGACGCGCGTGCGTTCGCGGCGCGACACCTCCTCGTGCACTCGGCGCTCTTCGGGCTCGTGCGCGCCCTCGACCCGATCCCCGCCTACCGGCTCTCGCACGACTCCCGCCTGCCGGGCACGTCGATGCGGCGCGTGTGGCGGCAGCCCATCGCGGCGCTGCTCGCGACCCTCCCGGGCCCCGTCGTCGACCTGAGGTCCGAGGCCTACGTCGCGCTCGGCCCGTGCGGGCAGCGCGACGATGCCGCACCCGTGCGCGTGCTCGCGCGCGGGGCCCGGGGCGCGCGGCGCGCTCTCGCCCACGTCGGCAAGCAGGCGAAGGGCCGTCTCGTGCGCGCTGTGGTCGAGGCCGGCGAGGCGCACGACGACCTCGGATCGCTCGTGGCGTGGGCGCGTGAGGCGGGATTCGCGCTCGACCGCGCGGACGACGGCACCCTCGAGCTCCTCGTGTGAGTGACCGGGCGACCGGGCGCGCGCGCTCGCGCCGCGCTCAGGCAGAGCGGGCCGCGGTCACGCGGCGCGGGCCGCGGTCACGGCGTGGCCGGCTCGCGCTCACGGCCTGGCCGGCTCGCGCTCGGCGGCGTGCGCACGGGAGCGCCAGCAGCCCTCGACGTGGTCGTCGACGAGGCCCGCGGACTGCATGAGGGCGTAGGCGGTCGTGGGCCCCACGAACCGGAAGCCGCGTCTCTTGAGCTCGGCGCTGAGCGCCGTCGATTCGGGCGTGATCGCGGGGATCTCGCCTGCCCGCGGGGCGCGCGATCGCGGCGGCGGCGCGAACGACCACACGAGCGCGTCGAGGGCGCCCGGCGCGTCCGCGACGAGCGCGCGCGCCGCTCGTGCGTTCGCGATCGCCGCCTCGATCTTGCCGCGGTGCCGGATGATGCGCGCGTCGGCGAGGAGCCGCTCGACGTCCGCCTCGCCCATCGCGGCGACGCTCTCGATGTCGAAGTCCGCGAACGCCTCGCGGAAGGCCGGGCGGCGGCGCAGGATCGTGATCCAGGAGAGGCCGGCCTGGAACCCCTCGAGGCACAGCTTCTCGAACAGCGGGCGATCGCCGTGCAGGGGCACGCCCCACTCCTCGTCGTGGTAGCGCCGGTACTCGGCATCGCTCGTCGCCCACGAGCAGCGCACGCGCCCGTCCGCGATCGGGCCGCCGTCCCCGCTCACGCGTGGAGTCCGACGCCCTCGTGCTCGAGCAGCCACGCCTTGGTCGGCACGCCGTCGCCCGCGCTGTAGCCCGTGATGCGGCCGTTGGAGGCGAGCACACGATGGCACGGAACGAGGATGGGCACCGGATTGGCGCCGACCGCGCCGCCGACGGCGCGGCCGGCGGTCGCGCGCCCCGTTCCGCGGCCGAGCTCGCCGTAGGTCGTGACCTCGCCGTAGCGCACGCGCGCGAGGCGCTCCCACACGGCGCGCTGGAACGGCGTGCCCTCGAGCGCGAGGGGGACGTCGAAGTCGGTGCGCTCGCCCGCGAAGTACTCCGCGAGCTGCGTCGCGGCGCGCTCGAGCACGTCCGTCGTGCGCTCGGGGAGGTCCTCGAGCGGGAGCGCGCCCGCGCGTGCGATGACGACCGACGTGACCCGGTCTCCGTCGCTCGTGAGGAGGATCCGCCCGATCGGGCTCGCGGTCCGGCGCAGGAAGGGAGGGGGGCTCGCGGGGGAGATCATGCCCCGACTGTAGCCCGCGGCCCCGACGTGCCCCTCGCGGGAAAACGACATGGGGATGCCGCGCCACGCGAGACGGCTGGGGAGGAGCAGTGGACGGAGGGGCCGCGAGGGGAGGAGCGGTGGAGGGAGGGGCCGCGAGGGCAGGAGCGGTAGGGGAGGATGAGTGCATGGAGCATCGGAACCTCGGCCGCTCGGGACTGCGCGTCTCGGCCGTCGGCCTCGGCTGCAACAACTTCGGACGACCCGGCACGGCGAGCGAGACGCAAGAGGGCACGTCGGCCGTCGTCGACGCCGCGATCGACGCGGGCGTGACGCTCTTCGACACCGCCGACATCTACGGCGGCGAGTTCGGCCTGAGCGAGCGCCTGCTCGGCGTCGCGCTGCGCGGCAAGCGCGATCGCGTCGTGCTCGCGACCAAGTTCGGGCATGCGCACGCGCCCTCGCCCATCCCCTCCTGGAGCGATCGCGGATCGCGACGGTACGTGCGCATCGCCGTCGAGGACTCGCTGCGGCGGCTCGGCACCGACTGGATCGACCTCTACCAGCTCCACACGCCGGACCCGAACACGCCTATCGAGGAGACGATCGCGGCCCTCGACGAGCTCGTCGCCGAGGGCAAGATCCGCTACTACGGCCATTCGAACCTCGCCGCATGGCAGGCGACGGAGGCGGAGTTCCAGGCGCGCATGCGCGGCGGCGGCCGCTTCGTCTCGGCGCAGAACGAGTACAGCCTCCTCCGGCGCGAGGCGGAGGCGGAGCTGCTGCCGGCGCTCGAGGCGTACGGGATCGGCTTCCTGCCGTACTTCCCGCTCTACAACGGCCTGTTCACGGGCAAGTTCAGCCGCTCGGGCGGCCCGGACGACTCGCGCATCATGCGCCAGCGCCGGCATCTGCTCGAGTCGGCGCCGTGGGACGTCATCGAGGAGTACGAGCGCTTCTGCGCCGAGCGCGGCACGAGCATGCTCTCCGCGACGATCGCGTGGCTGCTCTCGCGGCCCGCGCTCTCGAGCGTCATCGCCGGCGCGACGCGGCCCGAGCAGGTCGTGCAGAACGCGCGCGCGGCGGAGGAGTGGGCGCCCGCGGACGGGGACCTCGCACGCATCGACGAGCTCTTCGACCCGGAGCGCGTCCGCCCCTCGCGCTGAGCGGGCTTCCCGGCGGCCACGTGCTCCCTCCTCGCGCCGCCGCACTTGCGGAGTGAGTGCTCACTCACTAACGTGAGCGCGTGCCCGTGCCGTCCCCCGACCCCGTCCTGCACGAGCCGCGCCCGCCCGCCTCGGACGACGACGAGGACCCGCGCGCCGCCGGCTCGCGCCCGCGCGACGGGCGCGAGCCTCCGAGCGCGGCCGAGCACATGCGCTTCGTCGCAGACGCGCGGCACCCCCTCGCCGCACGGGAGGGGCGGGACATCGCACCACGCCGCGGCCGCGCGCCCCGCATGTCGGCGCCCGAGCGGCGCACCATGATCCTCGACGCCGTCATCCCGCTGCTCGCGGAGCACGGGCGCGACGTCACGACGCGGCAGATCGCCGAGGCGGCGGGCATCGCCGAGGGCACCGTCTTCCGCGCCTTCGGGGACAAGGAGAGCCTCATCGCGGCCGCCGTCGAGCGGTACCTCGACCCGGGTCCGTTCCGCGAGGCGCTGCGCCGCATCGACCGCTCGGTGCCCGTGGAGCAGAAGGTGCGCGAGGTGCTCGTGCTCTTCCGCGCGCGCTTCGCCGGCATCATCGGCTTCATGTCGGCGATGCGCATGCAGCCCGGTCCTCCGCCGCGCACCGACGCGCGGGCGGGCGGGAGCGCGTTCGAGGTCATCCGCGAGCTCTTCGAGGGCGACGCGGAGGCTCTGCGGGTGCCGCCCGAGGACGTCGCCCACTACGCACGCCTGCTCGCCTTCGCCGCCTCGATCGAGCCGTTCGCCGCGCCGCGCCCGTTCACCGACGAACAGCTCGTCGACCTCCTGCTCTCCGGCGTCGTGCGTCCCTCGCGCGAGCCGTCCGCCCCGTCGCGAAAGGACCCCTGAGTGCTCCGCCGATTGCTCGTCCGCTTCCTGCGGCCCTACTGGCCACTCCTCGTGGGGGTGGTCGTGTTCCAGCTCCTGCAGTCGATCGCCTCGCTGTGGCTGCCCAGCCTCAACGCGGACATCATCGACAACGGCGTCGCCAAGGGCGACACCGGCTACATCCTGCGCACGGGCGTGTGGATGCTCCTCATCACGCTCGGCCAGATCGCGTGCTCGATCATCGCCGTCTACTTCGGCGCGCGAACGGCCATGTCGCTTGGTCGCGACGTGCGCTACGCCGTGTTCCGGCGCGTGGGGGAGTTCTCCGAGCGCGAGGTCGCGCACTTCGGCGCGCCGTCGCTCATCACGCGCACGACGAACGACGTGCAGCAGGTGCAGATGGTCGTGCTCATGACGTGCACGCTGCTCGTGTCCGCGCCCATCCTCTCGATCGGCGGCGTCATCTTCGCGCTGCAGGAGGACGTCGCGCTCTCGGGCATCCTCATCGTCGCCGTCCCCGTGCTGCTCGGCGGGGTCGCGCTCATCATCGTGCGCATGGTCCCGCAGTTCCGCGCGATGCAGCGGCGGATCGACGCCGTCAACCGCGTGCTGCGCGAGCAGCTCACGGGCATCCGGGTCGTGCGCGCGTTCGTGCGCGAGCCCGTCGAGATCGAGCGCTTCGCCGGCGCCAACCGCGACGTGACCGAGACGGCGCTGCGCGCCGGGCGCCTGTTCGCGCTCATGTTCCCGTTCGTCATGCTCGTGCTCAACGCCTCGAGCGTCGCGGTGCTGTGGTTCGGCGCCTACCGCATCGACGACGGCGACATGCAGATCGGATCGCTCGTCGCGTTCCTGAGCTACCTCGTGCAGATCCTCATGGCCGTCATGATGGCGACCTTCATGGCCGTGCTCCTGCCGCGGGCGTCCGTCTCCGCGGACCGCATCGGGGAGGTGCTCGAGACGGAGTCGACGGTCGTCGCGCCCGTGTCGCCCGTGACCTCGCTCCCCCTCGCGGGCCAGGTCGAGCTGCGCGAGGCCACCTTCAGCTATCCGGGCGCCGCGCGTCCCGTGCTGCGCGAGGTGAGCTTCCTCGCGCGGCCCGGCACGACGACGGCGATCATCGGCTCGACGGGAGCGGGCAAGACGACGCTCGTGAGCCTCCTGCCGCGCCTGTTCGACGTCACGGGCGGCGCGGTGCTCGTGGACGGCGTGGACGTGCGCGAGCTCGACCCCGAGCTCCTGTGGAGCCGCATCGGGATCGTGCCCCAGCGTGCGTACCTGTTCTCGGGCACGATCGCCTCGAACCTCCGGTACGGCAAGCCCGACGCGACCGACGACGAGCTGTGGTCGGCGCTCGAGATCGCGCAGGCACGCGACTTCGTCGCCGCGATGCCCGGCGGTCTCGAGGCTCCCGTCGCGCAGGGCGGCACGAACGTCTCGGGCGGCCAGCGCCAGCGCCTCGCGATCGCGCGCGCCCTCGTCAAGCGGCCCGAGATCTACGTCTTCGACGACTCGTTCTCCGCGCTCGACACCGCGACTGACGCGCGCCTGCGCGAGGCGCTCGACCGCGAGGTCGCCGCGGCGACGCGCATCGTCGTCGCGCAGCGCGTCTCGACGATCCTCGAAGCCGACCAGATCGTCGTGCTCGAGGACGGCGCCGTCGTCGGCCTCGGCACGCACGAGGAGCTCCTGCGGACCTCGGCGGAGTACGCCGAGATCGTCGCGAGCCAGCTCTCGATCGAGGAGGCCGCATGAGCGCGACGCAGGGACCGCGGAGCGCCCCCGCCCGTCGCGGCCCGGGCGGGCGCGGCCCGTTCGGTGGCGCGGGAGCGCCGGCCGAGAAGGCGATGAACTTCGGGCCGTCCGCGCGACGCCTGCTCGGACGGCTTCGACCCGAGCGCGCCATGCTCCTGCTCGTCGTGCTCCTCGGCGTCGTGAGCGTCGTGCTGAGCGTGCTCGGCCCGAAGGTCCTCGGCACGGCGACGAACATCATCGTCGCAGGGTTCTTCTCCTCGCAGCTGCCCGCGGGCATCACGAAGGCCGAGGCGCTCGCCGGGCTGCGCGCGCGGGGCCAGGGCCAGTACGCCGACGTCCTGAGCGGCATGGACCTGCACCCCGGATCGGGCATCGACTTCCCCTCGCTCCAGCTCGTGCTCGGGGGCGTCCTGCTCCTCTACGTCGTCGCGTCGGTGTTCAGCTGGCTGCAGGCGTACGTGCTCAACGGCGTCACGCAGCGCACCGTCTACCGGCTGCGCAGCGACGTCGAGGCGAAGATCCACCGCCTCCCGCTCACCTACTTCGACAAGACGCCGCGCGGGGAGCTGCTCAGCCGCGTCACGAACGACATCGACAACGTCTCGCAATCGCTGCAGCAGACGATGAGCCAGCTCATCGTCTCCCTGCTCACGGTCGTCGGCGTGCTCGTCATGATGTTCGTCATCTCGCCGCTGCTCGCGCTCATCGCGCTCGTCACGGTGCCGCTCACGCTCGCGATCACCGTCGTCATCGGCCGACGCGCGCAGAGGCTCTTCGTCGCGCAGTGGGCGAACACGGGCGCGCTCAACGGGCAGATCGAGGAGGGGTACAGCGGCCACGCGCTCGTGAAGGTCTTCGGCCGTCATGCGGAGGTCGAGGCGCGCTTCGCGGAGAAGAACGAGCAGCTCTACCGCGCGAGCTTCGGGGCGCAGTTCATCAGCGGCCTCATCATGCCTGCGACGATGTTCGTGGGCAACCTCGTCTACGTCGCGATCGCGGTCGTGGGCGGTCTGCTCGTCGCGAGCGGCTCGATGAGCATCGGGGACGTGCAGGCCTTCATCCAGTACTCGCGGCAGTTCACGCAGCCGCTCTCGCAGCTCGGATCGATGGCGAACCTCCTGCAGTCGGGCGTCGCGAGCGCGGAGCGCGTCTTCGAGCTGCTCGACGCGCCCGAGCAGGTGCCCGACGCGCACCCGGCGGAGTCGCCCGCGACGCGCACGGGGCGTCTCGCGTTCGAGCACGTGTCGTTCCGTTACGAGCCGGACAAGCCGCTCATCGAGGACCTCTCCCTCGTCGCGCAGCCGGGGCACACGATCGCGGTCGTCGGGCCCACGGGAGCCGGCAAGACGACGCTCGTCAACCTCATCATGCGCTTCTACGAGCTCGACGCGGGCCGCATCACCCTCGACGGCGTCGACATCGCGCGCATGACGCGGGCGGACCTGCGCTCCCGCACGGGCATGGTGCTGCAGGACACCTGGCTCTTCCAGGGCACGATCCGCGACAACATCGCCTACGGCCGCCCCGACGCGACGGAGGAGGAGGTCCTCGAGGCGGCGCGCGCGGCGTACGTGGATCGCTTCGTGCACTCGCTGCCCGGCGGGTACGACACCGTGCTCGACGACGAGGGGGGCAACGTGAGCGCGGGCGAGAAGCAGCTCATCACGATCGCGCGGGCGTTCCTCGCGCGTCCGAGCGTGCTCATCCTCGACGAGGCGACGAGCTCGGTCGACACGCGCACCGAGCTGCTCGTCCAGCGCGCGATGCGCGCGTTGCGCAAGGATCGCACGAGCTTCGTCATCGCGCACCGCCTCTCGACCATCCGCGACGCCGACCTCATCCTCGTCATGGAGCGGGGCTCGATCGTCGAGCAGGGCACGCACGACGAGCTGCTCGCGAGGGGCGGCGCGTATGCGCGCCTGTACCAGGCGCAGTTCGCGGCGCCGGTCGAGGCGTGATCGTTCGCACCCCGCGAGCGGCCGCGCGAGGGACCGCCCCGCGGTCCGTGCCGGGGGAGGGAGGACCGGAGTCGCGGTCGGATCCGGGTAGGATCGGCGGAGCGACGACGCCCCCGCGCCGTCGTCTGGGATGCGACGCCCGCCGTGACATGCGCGAGCGGGCGAGCGGGCGAGGGGAGACAGGGGAGTGACGCAGCTCGGCCGGGACGCCGACCACCACGAGGTGCGCGTGCCGGGACGCGACGCGCCCGTCGTCCTCAGCTGGGCGGCGCTCACCGACGTGGGGCTCCGCCGTGCGGCGAACGAGGACAGCGTGCTCGCCGACGCGCCCATCTTCGCCGTCGCGGACGGGATGGGCGGCCATGCGGCGGGCGACCTCGCGAGCGACGCCGTCGTGACGCGGCTCGCGGAGGCCCGTCGGGGCGACTTCGCCGAGATCCCGGCGCTCGCGACGGCCCTCGAGGCCGCGACCGTCGACATCGACAACGTCGCCGACGACAGCCACCTGGGCGTCGGCACGACCGTGACCGGCGCGGCGCTCGTCCTGCACGAGGGCGAGCCGTGCTTCGCGGTCTTCAACATCGGCGACTCGCGCGTCTACCGCTATGCGGACGGCGAGCTCGCTCAGGTGACCGTCGACCACTCGGTCGTGCAGGAGCTCGTCGACTCGGGGATGCTGCATCCGGACGACGCGGAGTTCCATCCCGACAGCAACGTCATCACGCGCGCGGTCGGCTTCTCGGTGCGGCCGGAGCCCGACCAGTGGCTCCTGCCCGTGCGCGCCGGCATGCGCCTGCTCGTGTGCTCGGACGGGCTCACGAAGGAGGTCGGCCGGGAGCGCCTGCGGGAGATCGTCGGCGGCGGCGAGCCCGCGCGGGAGACGGCCCGCCGGCTCGTCGACGCCGCGCTCCAGGCAGGAGGCCGGGACAACGTCTCCGTCGTCGTCGTCGACGTCGAGGCGGCGCCCGAGCCGGACCGGAGGGACGCGACCGCGGCGTGACCCGGTCGGCGCGCGGCGCGGCGAGAGGCCGCGGGCAGCGCAGCGGCGCGAGCCGGCCCCAGCCCCTCGTGCGGGCGTGAGTCGCCGAGGCCCGATCTCTCCTCCCCAGGACGGCGGGGGCGCACCTCCTCCACGACGGCGGCTCGAGCGGACGAGCCGGCGACGCGCACGTGCTCCCCTGGAGGGGTGATCCCCGAGCCTCCGCCGCCCGAGCGTCCGCGCCTCGTGCTGCCCGCGCCGCCCGCGCCCGCCTCCGCCGCTCCCTTCCCCTTGCTCGCGACGCTCGCGCCCGTCGCGGTGTCGATCCTCATCTGGATCGTCACGCGCTCGCCGTTCGCGCTGCTCTTCGCCGGCCTCGGGCCGGCCGTCGCCATCGCGAGCACGGTCGACGGCCGGCTGGAGCGCGCGCGCCACGCGCGCCGGGAGCAGGCGCGGCACACGCGCGAGCTCGAGGAGGCTGCCGAGCACGTCCGCGCGCTCCACGCGGCCGAGCGCGTGGAGCGCGAGCGCTCGTGGCCATCCGCGGCCGTGCCCGCGGCGCGCCTGCCGAGCGATCCGGAGCGCTGGCGGCATGCGCTCGACGCGCCGTTTCCCGTGCGCCTCGGTCGCGCCGCGGGCGCGAGCTCCCTCCTCGTCGAGGGGACCGCCCGGGATCCGGGAGCCGAGCGCCTCGTGCTGGCCGCGCGCGCGATCGAGGACGTGCCGCTCGTCGTCGACGCACGGCACGGCGTCGGAGTCGCCGGCCGCGGGCCGTGGGCAAGGGCCGTCGTCCGTGCTCTGATCGTGCAGGCGCTGTGCCGCGCGCGTCCGGACGTGGTCGTGCGCGGGGAGCTCCCCGAGACGTGGTTCGCGGAGCTCCCGCACGCTCGCGCCTCCGGCGAGCAGGGGGCCGTCGCGCTCGAGATCGAGGACCGGCGCGTCCTCCTCGCGTGGGCGCCCGAGCCCGCGGCTCTCCCGCGTGAATGCCGGATCGTCCTCGCGATCGGCGGCGCGGGGGCGGTGGGGGCCGTCGCGCGCCTCGTACGACATCCCGATCGGCGGGAGGAGACGGCGCTCGTCCCCGACGTCCTCACCGAGGCGGAGGCGCGCCGTGCGGCGCGCGCGGCGGCGAGCGCGGCCGCCGCGGAGGGCTGGACGTCGTCGGCGGCGCTCCCGCACGCCGTGCGGCTCGGCGACCTCGTCCAGCCGCCCGCCGCGGCCCCGCGCGGGCTCCCGGTCGCCGTGGGCGCAGGGCTTCAGGGCGCCGCGATCGTCGACCTCGTCGCCGACGGGCCGCACGCGATCGTCGCGGGCACGACGGGAAGCGGCAAGAGCGAGCTGCTCACGACGTGGATCGTCGCGCTTGCCGCGCGCTACGGACCCGACGAGGCGACGTTCCTGCTCGTCGACTTCAAGGGCGGGGCGACCTTCGCCCCGCTCGCGTCGCTCCCGCACGTCGCGGGCGTTCTCACCGATCTCGACGAGAGCGAGGCGGCACGCGCCCTGCAGAGCCTGCGCGCGGAGCTGCGCCGGCGGGAGCGCGCGCTCGCGCTCGCGCGCGTGCGCTCGATCGAGGAGGGCGGCGGACTCGCCCGGCTCGTGCTCGTCGTCGACGAGTTCGCGGTGCTCGCCGATCGCTTCCCCGACCTGCTCACGCTGCTCGCCGACATCGCGGCGCGCGGCCGGTCGCTCGGCGTGCACCTCGTGCTGTGCACCCAGCGGCCCACGGGCGTCGTGCGGGAGACGGTGCTTGCGAACGCGGGCCTGCGCATCGCGCTCCGCGTGACCGACGCGACCGACAGCCGCACGATGCTCGGCACGACCGCGGCGACCGAGCTCCCGCTCGCGCCGCGCGGGCGTGCGATCCTCGCGCGCGGCGGCCCGGGCGAGCTCGTGCAGGTCGCGCTCGCCGACGATGCGACGATCGCGCTCGCTCGCGCGCACGCGGGTGCGCCCGCCGCGCGCCCCTGGCTGCCGCCGCTGCCCGCGATCGTCCCCCTCGCGATGCTGCCGCCCGGCCCCGGCGTCGCGCTCGGCGTGCGCGATCTCCCGGAGGAGCAGCGGCAGGACGTGCTGCGCTGGGATCCGCTGCGCGAGGGCCACGTGCTCGTCCTGGGTGGACCGCGCTCGGGGAGGTCGGGCGTGCTCGACGCCATCGCGGCGGGCTCACCCGATTGCCAGCGTCCCGCCGCGCGCGCGCCCGAGCTGTGGGACGCGCTCGAGGACGCGCTCGCGGACCTCTCCCGCCCCGCCGCAGCGGCCCCGCGGCGCATCCTGCTCCTCGACGACGTCGACGCGACCCTCGGGGCCGTGCCGGACGAGCTCGAGCACGTGCTCGCGGCTCGCCTCGCGCGCGTGCTGCGCGAGGGCCCGCGCGCGGGCGTCGTCGCTGTCGTGACGGCCGTGCGCCTGCCGGGCGCGCTCGGCGCGCTCGCGCCGCTCTTCGGCCCGCGGCTCGTGCTGCGCATGCCGACGCGTCAGGACCACGTGCTCGCCGGGGGAGACCCGAGCACCTACGAGCCGAGCGCGGGTCCGGGCGCGGGCCGGTGGGAGGGGGTGCGCGTGCAGATCGCGGCGGCCGATCGCGCCCCCGCGCCGCCCGGTCCTCGCTGGCGCGTCGTCGACGGCAGCGACGAGCGCGGGCTCGCCGTCGTGGCGACCGCGAGCGCGGTCGCTGCGCGACTGCGGGCGTCCGCGGGCGCGGGCCGGGTCGTCGAGCTCGGGGTCGACGCCGACCCGCGCCGCCTCGAGGTCGCGACGGGCGGCGCGCGCCGCATCCTCGTCGGCACGCCCGAGGGGTGGCAGGCGGCGTGGGACGCCCTCCCGGTGCTCGCGCGCACGATGCCCGTGCTGTTCGCGGACTGCTCGGAGGCGGACGTCCGGCTGCTCGCGCGCGTGCGCGAGCCGCTCCCGCCGTGTCCGCCGGGTCAGCGGGGATGGCTGCTCGAGCCCGGCGGAGCGATCCACCGGGCGTGCCTCGCGCCGGCCGACGGCTCCCGCGGTCGGCGGGCGGCGCGTCAGGCGAGCACGCGGGAGGGGTCGGCGTGATCGAGGCCGTGCGCGGCCGCGACCGCGGCGTTCACGACGACGCCGCCCGCGACGTTGAGGCCCGCCGCGAGCGCGGCGTCGCGGCGCAGCGCCGTGCGCCAGCCCGCGTCCGCGAGAGCGCGCACGTACGGCAGCGTCGCGTTGGTGAGCGCGGAGGTCGAGGTCTGCGGAACGGCGCCCGGCATGTTCGCGACACAGTAGAAGAGCGACTCGTGCACGCGGAAGGTGGGATCGGCGTGGGTCGTCGGGTGGCTGTCCTCGAAGCATCCGCCCTGGTCGACGGCGATGTCGACGAGCACGCTGCCCGGGCGCATGCGCGCGACGAGGGCGTTGCTCACGAGCGTGGGGGCCTTCGCCCCCGGCACGAGCACGGATCCGATGACGAGGTCCGCCTCGAGCAGGCTGCGCTCGATCTCATAGGCCGTCGAGGCGAGCGTGCGGACGCGCCCCGCGTAGAGGGCGTCGAGCTCGCGCAGACGCCGGAGGTTCGTGTCGAGCACGCTCACCTCCGCGCCGAGGCCGACCGCGACGGAGGTCGCGTTGGCTCCCGCGACGCCGCCTCCGAGCACGACGACGCGCGCCGCACGCGTGCCCGGCACTCCGGGCACGAGCAGCCCCGGTCCGCCCGAGGGCTTCGTCATGACCGTCGCGCCGACGATGGGCGCTAGGCGTCCGGCGACCTCGCTCATAGGCGCGAGCAGCGGGAGCGAGCGATCGGCGGCCTGCACCGTCTCGTAGGCGATCGCGGTGATGCGCGAGTCGATGAGCGCGCGCGTGAGCGGCGCGTCGGCGGCGAGGTGCAGGTAGGCGAAGAGCACGAGGTCGTCGCGGAAGTGGCGGTACTCGGCCTCGACGGGCTCCTTGACCTTGAGCAGGAGCTCCGAGCGCTCCCAGACCTCGGCCGCCTCGTGCAGCACGGTCGCCCCCGCGTCCGCGTAGTCCGCGTCGGGGATGCCCGAGCCGGCGCCCGCTCCGCCCTCCACGAGTACTTCGTGCCCGCGACCGACGAGATCATGCGCGCCTGAGGGGGTGAGAGCGACGCGGAACTCGTTGTTCTTGACCTCGGTCACGACGCCCACGCGCATGCCAGCAGCGTACCGCCCGCGGGAGTGCCGCCTCGCGCTCGCGCTAGTCTGCGAGCGGGCGCTCCGCCCGCACGCATCGACGAGGGAGACGAGATGGACCAGGACTTCGCGGAGCGCGTCGCGCTCGTGACGGGCGCGGCGAGCGGGATCGGCCTCGCGATCGCCCGCCACCTCGCCGACCGTGGCGCGCACGTCGTCGGGGTCGACGTGAGCGAGGGCGTGCGGGACGCGGTCGCGGGGCTCGCCGGCGGCAGACACCATGCGATCGTCGCCGACCTGACCGACCGCGGGTCGCCGGCCGCCGTCGTAGACGAGGCCGTCGCCGTCGCGGGCGGCCTGCACGTGCTCGTCAACTCGGCGGGCATCGTCCGACTCGCCCCCGCGCTCGAGCTGTCGGCGGACGCGTGGGACGCGACGATCGCCGTCAACCTCACGGCGACCTTCCGCATGAGCCAGGCGGCGGGGCGCGTCCTCGTCGCCGCGGGCTACGGCCGCATCGTCACACTCGCGTCGCAGGCGAGCGTGATCGGGCTCGACGAGCACGTCGCCTACTGCGCGAGCAAGGCCGGGCTGCTCGGCATGACGCGCGTGCTCTCGCTCGAGTGGGCCGGATCGGGGGTGACCGTCAACGCGGTCTCGCCGACCGTCGTCGAGACGCCCCTCGGCAAGGAGGCGTGGGCCGGCGAGCGCGGCGAGGCCATGAAGAGGCTCATCCCCGTGGGACGGTTCGCCCAGCCCGAGGAGGTCGCGAGTCTCGTCGCCTACCTCGCAAGCGACGTTGCGGGCATGATCACGGGCGAGAACGTGCTCATCGACGGCGGATACGCGAGCGTGTGACGGACGTCGCCACGGACCGGACGGAGGGAGAGGGCATGCCGATCGATCACCACTACGCGGTCGAGGTCGAGTGGACCGGCGACCGGGGCACGGGCACGAGCGACTACCGCGCATACGGACGCGACCACGTCGTCCGTGCGCCCGGCAAGCCGCCCATCGCGGGATCGAGCGACACCGCGTTCCGCGGGGACGCGGACCGCTGGAACCCGGAGGAGCTCCTGCTGGCCGCGCTCAGCCAGTGCCACCTCTTGAGCTACCTGCACGTCGCCGCCGCGCACGGCGTCGTCGTGACGGGATACGCCGACGCGGCGAGCGGGAGCATGGTGCTCACGCCTGACGGCGGCGGCCACTTCACCTCCGTCACGCTCCGCCCGCGCGTGACGATCGCGGCGGGCGACCCCGGTCTCGCGCACGCGCTGCACGAGGAGGCCGCCGCGAAGTGCTTCATCGCGGCGTCCGTGGGCTTCCCGGTGCTGCACGAGCCGGAGACCCTCGTCGAGGGGGCGGGGACGGTCCCGCCGTCTGAACCGTCGACCGCCGAGCCCCCGCGCGCCTGAGGGTCTGCCGGGGCTCTCCGAGCGCGTGACGCGCGGCCGGGCGACGCGCCCCGGGTCGGGCGACACGGGCTGGGGAGGTCGCCGCTAGAGGGTCGCGAGGGCCTCCTCGAGCACGCCCGCCGCGTCGTCCACGAGATCCTCGCTGATGACGACGCTCGGCATGATGCGCAGCACCGAATCCCAGCTGCCCGCGTCGAGCGGGACGACGCCCGAGCGCGTCGCATGGGCGAGGACGGCCTGGAGCGCGTGCGGGTTCGGCCTCGTCGTGCCCGGCTGGACGAGCTCGACGCCGAACATCGCGCCCTTGCCGCGCACCTCGCCCACGACGGGGAAGCGGTCGGCCCAGTCGCCGATGCGCGCGCGCAGCTCGCGCTCGACGCGCTGCGCCTCCGCGAGGAGGCCGTCCCGCTCGATCGCCTCGAGCACGGCGAGCGCCGCCGCCGTCGAGACGGGGTTGCCGCCGAACGTGCCGCCGATCCCTCCCGGCTGCACGGCGTCCATGATCTCGGCGCGCCCGGTGACGGCCGCGAGCGGCAGGCCGCCCGCGAGCCCCTTCGCCGTCGTCACGAGGTCCGGCACGAGGCCGAAGTGCTCCGAGGCGTACCAGCGGCCCGTGCGCGCGATGCCCGCCTGGATCTCGTCGGCGACGAAGACGATGCCGTTCTCGGCGCAGAAGTCCTTCATCGCGGTCAGGAACCCGTCCGCGGGCACGATGACGCCTCCGTCCCCGAGGATCGGCTCGGCGAAGAACGCCGCGACCTCGCGGGCACCGATGTGCGTGCGGATGTAGTCGATCGTGCGAGCAGCCGCCTCCTCGCCCGTGAGGCCGTCGCGGAAGGGGTAGCTGAGCGGCACCGAGTAGATCTCGCCGGGGAAGGGGCCCATGCCCTCGCGCTCCGGCCAGGGCCGGTAGGTCATCGCCATCGTGAGGTTCGTGCGTCCGTGGAAGGCGTGGTCGAGGGTCACGATCGCACGCCGACCCGTGTAGCGCCGAGCGATCTTGACGGCGTTCTCGACCGCCTCCGCGCCCGAGTTGACGAGGATGGAGTGCTTCTCGAAGTCCCCGGGGGTGATCTGCGCGAGCCGCTCGGCGACGCGCACGTAGTTCTCGTACGGCGTGACCGTGAAGAGCGTGTGGGTCAGGCGCGCGACCTGCTCGGCGACGGCGGCCGCGACGTCCGGGTGCGCGTGGCCGACCGTCGTCACGCCGATGCCGCAGCCGAGGTCGATGAGCTGGTTGCCGTCGACGTCGACGAGGATGGCCCCCGACGCGTGGTCCATGTAGATGTTCGCGAGAGTGCCCGCCCCCCGGCTCACCGAGCGGACCCGCCGCTCCTGCAGTGCCAGGGAGTTCGGTCCGGGCAGCTCCGTGACGAGCTTGCGTTCCTGCGGGACGGAGAAGGCCATGGTGCAAGCGTAGGCGGATGCGGCGCTCAGGTGAGCCTGGCACACTGGGGCCGACCCCCCTTCCCATCCGAGAGGTCTGCTCGTGCGCCTTCGTCCCCTTCTCGTCGTCGCGTCCGTCGGCATCCTGCTCGGCCTGTCCGCGTGCGCGCAGTCCCCGACCACGAGCGCGGCCGGCGACTCGTGCACGCCCACGGCGAGCGGTGCCGAGTCCGATGCGATCTCCGTCTCGGGCGCGCTCGGCAGCAAGCCGAAGGTGCGCTTCACCGCGCCCCTCACGACGAAGAAGACCGAGCGCACGGTCGTGAAGAAGGGCAAGGGGCGCGTCGCCGAGCCGGGCTCGAGCGTGACCGCGGAGTTCACGATCTTCGACGGCAAGACGGGCAAGGAGCTCGGGTCGACCGGACACGACGGCTCGAACCCGCAGCAGATCCCGCTCACCTCGAGCACGCTTCCCGGCATCGTCGACGCGCTCGAGTGCTCGCAGGCGGGCTCGCGCGTCGCGGCCGTCATCGCGCCCTCGGACGGCTTCGGCTCGACGGGCAGCTCGCAGATCGGCGTCGGCCCGAACGAGACGCTCGTCGTGGTCGCCGACGTCGTGTCCGTGCCCAAGCCGGCCCTCTCGCGCGCGCACGGTACGGCGACGCCGCCGCCCGCGGGCTACCCGACGGTCACGCTCGCGAAGAACGGCGCTCCGACGATCACGATCCCGCAGGCGGACCCGCCCACGGACCTCGAGATCGCGACCCTCATCCAGGGCGACGGGGCGACGGTCGCCTCGGGCGCGAGCGTGACCGTGCAGTACACGGGCGTCGTCTGGCAGACCGGCAAGGTCTTCGACTCGAGCTGGGAGCGCGGGCAGCCCGCGACCTTCACGACCGACCAGGTCATCCCGGGGTTCGCGAAGGCCCTCGTCGGGCAGAAGGTCGGATCGCAGGTCATGGCGATCATCCCGCCCGCGGAGGGCTACGGCTCGGCCGGCAACGGGGAGGACATCTCCGGGGACAGCGTGCTCGTCTTCGTCGTCGACATCCTCGGGGTCTCGTAGGGCGACGGTCGACGCGGCGCACTCGCGCGTCGCCTCACGGCAGGCGGCCTCGCTCGAAGCGCTCCTCGTAGCGCCTCTCGGCCTCCTCGAGCAGCGACGGCGCGAGACGCGCGACGGGCTCGACGTCGGCGAGCAGCGGCTCCGAGTCGGGCCCGCGTCCGACGAGCCGGCCGCGCAGGACCCATGCGAACCGCTCCTCGCCCTCGTTCTCGAGGTGGCGGTACTGGCACAGCTGCCGCGCGAGCCAGTCTTCGAGCGGTCGCGTCCACCACGGCTGGGGATCGAGCGGGTTGACCGAAAGCCCGGGCAGCGGCAAACCGCTCTCGCCGTCGGTGCTGACGCTGCCGGCATCCGCCTCGGGACCCGCGGAGTAGCGCACGTGCAGTCCCGGACGCTCCGAGACGAGGCGCGCGAGCCGCTCGAGGGTCGTGATCTCCGGGAGCCCACGCGATCCGCCCACGACATCGGCCTCCCCGTCCACTCGGGCCTCCCCGTCCACTTGGCCCTTCGAGCATCGCATCGCTCTCGACCTCGTCCGGACCATCCTGGACGACGACTGGGCTCCGTGCCCTCGCGTGCGCCCTGGAGACCGGGGGCGTGCCCTACCCTGGGCGGGTGCGCACGGTTCTCGTCCTCGGCTCGACCGGATCGATCGGCACGCAAGCGCTCGAGGTGCTCGCGGAGCACCCTGACCGCTTCGCCCTCGCGGGCCTCGCGGCCGGCTCGCGCCGGGCGCTCGCGCACGAGCAGGCCGCCCGGTTCGGCGCGGAGCACGTCGCGATGGGGATCGAGGAGACCGTCGACCTCGTGCGCACGGTCGAGGCCGACGTCGTGCTCAATGCGATCACAGGCTCCGTGGGCCTCGCGGCGACCCTCGCCGCGCTCGAGGCCGGTCGCACGCTCGCGCTCGCCAACAAGGAGAGCCTCGTCGCGGGGGGCGACCTCGTGCGTGCGCTCGCCGCGCCCGGGCAGGTCGTGCCCGTCGACTCGGAGCACTCCGCGATCGCGCAGGCGCTGCGCGCGGGTCGCGCGGACGAGGTGCGCCGGCTCGTCCTCACCGCCTCGGGCGGCCCCTTCCGCGGTCGCACGCGCGACGAGCTGCGCGACGTGACGCCCGAGCAGGCGCTCGCGCACCCCACGTGGGACATGGGCCTCGTCGTGACGACCAACTCGGCGACGCTCGTCAACAAGGGACTCGAGGTCATCGAGGCGCACCTTCTCTTCGACGTGCCCTACGAGCGCATCGCGGTGACCGTGCACCCGCAGTCGATCGTGCACTCGATGGTCGAGTTCGTCGACGGCGCGACGATCGCCCAAGCCTCGCCTCCGGACATGCGCCTGCCGATCGCGCTCGGCCTCTCCTGGCCCGATCGCGTCCCGGGCGTCGGGCGACCGCTCGACTGGGCGACCGCGAGCGCGTGGACCTTCGAGCCGCTCGACGAGCGGGCCTTCCCCGCCGTCGCGCTCGCGAAGCGCGTGGGGGTCGCGGGAGGCACCTATCCCGCGGTCTTCAACGCCGCCAACGAGCAGGCCGTGCTCGCCTTCCACGCGCGACGGCTCGGCTACCTCGACATCCTCGAGGTCGTCGAGCGCGTCGTCGACGCCCACGAGCCGGCGGGCGGCCCGCTCACGCTCGAGGCCGTGCTCGAGGCGGAGACGGAGGCGCGCCGGGCCGCCGACGCGGCGATCGTCCGCGCGGCCCGCTGAGGGCACGACCGGCGCCGGCATGGCGAACGCGCGGTGCCGGCATGCCCTCCGCGCGGCACGGGCATGGCGATCGCGCGGCTTCCGCTCGCGATTTCCTCATGCTCATCGCATAGCCTGGGCGACGTGGAATCCGTGCTCCTCTTCGTCCTCGGCGTGGCGATCTTCGTCCTGGGCTTGCTCGTCTCCGTCGGGCTGCACGAGCTCGGGCATCTGGCCTTCGCGAAGCTCTTCGGCGTACGCGTGAGCCAGTACATGATCGGCTTCGGCAGGACGCTGTGGTCGTTCCGGAGGGGCGGGACGGAGTACGGGATCAAGCCGATCCTCCTCGGCGGCTACATCGCGATGGCGGGCATGTACCCGCCTCGCCACGAGGGGGCGGCCGCGCGCGACGCGACGACCGGCCTGTACAACGCGCTCGTGCAGGAGGGCCGCGATCGCATCCCGCGGGCCGCAGGCGCCGCGCGACCGGCGGAGCGGGGCGAGGAGCAGCGCGGGAGCGCGTTCTACCTGCTCGCGCCGTGGAAGCGCATCGTCGTCATGGCCGCGGGCCCGGTCATGAACCTCCTCGTCGGCTTCGCGATCATCGCCGTCATGGTGGTCGTGTTCGGGGTGCCGCGTTCGACGACGACGGCGCTCGCGCCGTGCGTGTCCGCGCAGCAGTCGCAGTCGTGCGCGCCGGGGGACGCGCGGACTCCCGCGCAGGCGGCGGGCTTGCGCGCGGGCGACGTCATCCTCGAGGTGGACGGGATCCGGTCGCCGACCCCCGACCAGGCGACGCTCGCGTTCCAGCGCTCGGCGGGCAAGCCCGTCCCCGTCGTCGTGCGTCGTGACGGGCGGGAGGTGCATCTCACCGTCACGCCCGTGCCGCAGACGCGCGACGTGCTCGACGCGAACGGCAAGCCCGTGCGCAACGCGGACGGCTCGACCCGCACGACGACCGTGGGCGTCGTCGGCATCACGATCGACCAGCGCCTCACGCCGGAGCCGATCACGTCGGCGGCCTCGCTCACGTGGCAGCAGACGGGCGCGAGCGTCGGCGTGCTCGCGACGCTGCCCCAGCGCATGGTGCTCGTGTGGAACGCCGCGTTCGGCGGTGGAGAGCGCACGGCGGAGAGCCCCGTGGGCCTCATCGGCGTGGGGCGCGAGATCGGCACGGTCGCCTCGCTCTCGGGAGTGCCCGTCGTCGACAAGGCGTACTCGATCCTCGGCGTGCTCGCGAGCCTCAACATCAGCCTCTTCGTGCTCAACCTCGTGCCCCTGCTCCCTCTCGACGGCGGCCACATCGCGGGCGCGCTGTGGGAGATGCTCAAGCGCGGGATCGCGCGCGTCGCGGGCCGTCCGCGTCCGCGCCCCGTGGACATCACGCGCATGATGCCCGTCACCCTCGCGGTCGTCGCGCTCCTGGGCAGCATGACGCTCCTGCTCGCCTACGCCGACATCGTGCATCCCGTGAACCTCTTCGGCTGACGGTCGGTCGTCGGCGGTCGTCAGCGGTCGTCGGTCGTCGGCGGTCGTCAGCGGTCGTCGGTCGTCGGTTGTCGGTCGTCGTCGGTCGTCGTCGGTCGTCCGCCGGAGCGCGCTCCGGGCCCGCTTCGCGTGGGGGCTGTTCAGCCTCCGTTCACACGCGCGGGCGTACCCTGAAAGGGTGCCAGCCGTGAACATCGGAATGCCGCGCAAGCCCGAGGTGCTCGCGCCTCGACGCCGGTCCCGCCAGATCCGCGTGGGCAAGGTTCTCGTGGGCGGGGACGCGCCCGTGAGCGTGCAGTCGATGACGACGACGCCGACGACGAACATCAACGCGACCCTCCAGCAGATCGCCGAGCTCACGGCCGCGGGGTGCGACATCGTGCGCGTCGCCGTGCCGAGCCAGGACGACGCGGACGCTCTTCCGATCATCGCGAGGAAGAGCCAGATCCCGGTCATCGCGGACATCCACTTCCAGCCCAAGTACGTCTTCCAGGCGATCGACGCGGGATGCGCGGCCGTGCGCGTCAACCCGGGCAACATCCGCCAGTTCGACGACAAGGTCAAGGAGATCGCCGAGGCCGCGCGCGCGGCGGGCGTCTCGCTCCGCATCGGCGTGAACGCCGGCTCGCTCGACAAGCGCCTGCTCGAGAAGCACGGCCGCGCGACCCCCGAGGCGCTCGTCGAGTCCGCGGTGTGGGAGGCGAGCCTGTTCGAGGAGCACGACTTCCACGACTTCAAGATCTCGGTGAAGC
>JAATFA010000164.1 GCA_015655445.1 Actinomycetales bacterium
GCGGCGTGAACACGTAGACCTCCTTCGCGCCGATCTCGAAGCGCAGCGAGTCGAGGAACTCGCTCGGGTCCGCGGTCTCGGCCTGCCAGTCGGAGATGTGCGCGAGCCACACCATGTCGGAGTCGGACGGGCTCTCCGAGCCGTTCGCGCGGCCGGAGGCGACGCGCTCCTTGTACTTCCAGTGCGCGGCGACGCCGAACTCCGCCCGCTGGTGCATCTCGTGCGTGCGGATCTGGATCTCGACGGCACGGCCGTGCGGCCCGATGACCGTCGTGTGCAGCGACTGGTAGAGGTTGAACTTGGGCGTCGCGATGTAGTCCTTGAAGCGACCGGGGATCGGGTTCCAGCGCGCGTGGATGGCGCCGAGCACGGCGTAGCAGTCACGAACCGAGCCGACGAGCACGCGGATCCCGACGAGGTCGTAGATCTCGTCGAACTCCCGCCCGCGCAGCACCATCTTCTGGTAGATCGAGTAGTACTGCTTGGGACGCCCGACGACCTGGCCCTTGATGCGCGCGTCCTTGAGGTCCTCCGTGACGGCGTCGATGACCTCCTGCACGAACTCCTCGCGCTGGGGCGTGCGGTTGCGCACGAGGCTCTCGATCTCCACGTAGAGCTTGAGATGCAGCACGGCGAACGAGAGGTCCTCGAGCTCCCACTTGATGGTCTGGATGCCGAGGCGGTGCGCGAGCGGCGCATAGATCTCGAGGGTCTCCTGCGCCTTCCGCCGTGCGGACTCCTCGGGCACGAACCCCCACGTGCGCGCGTTGTGCAGGCGATCGGCGAGCTTGATGACGAGCACGCGGATGTCCTTCGACATCGCGACGACCATCTTGCGCACCGTCTCGGCCTGAGCGGAGTCGCCGTACTTGAGCTTGTCGAGCTTCGTCACCCCATCGACGAGCATCGCGACCTCGTCGCCGAAGTCGGCGCGCAGCTGCTCGAGGTCGTAGTCGGTGTCCTCGACGGTGTCGTGCAGGAGGGCGGCGACGATCGCCTTCGTGCCGATGCCGAGGTCGGCGAGGATCTGGGCGACCGCGACGGGATGCGTGATGTACGGCTCGCCGCTGCGGCGCATCTGTCCGTCGTGCGCGCGCTTCGCGGTCTCGTAGGCGCGCTCGATGAGGGCGACGTCCGCGCGCGGGTGGTGCATGCGCACGGTGCGCACGAGCCGATCGACGGCCCCCACGGGCTGGGCGCGCGAGAACAGGCGCGGAAAGCGCGTTCGCAGCGAGGCGGCCCCAGGCGCTTGCGTCTCGGTCATGCCACCTCCTTGAGCTGCAATTCTAGGCGCGCGCGTCCCCCTCCGAGCCCGGCACGATTTCGCCCCCCGCGGAACCCCACGCGAGGATGCCGCCGGCGAGGTTCACGGCGTCGTAGCCGGAGGCGACGAGCTGTCGCGTGACGGCCGCCGACCGAGCGCCGGCGTGGCACATGACGAGGATGGGGGCATCCTCGGGGAGCTCGCCGAGCCGCGTCACGACCTCGCCGCGCGGGATGAGGTGGGCCTCGGCGACGTGACCCTGTCGCCACTCCTCCGGCTCGCGCACATCGAGGAGCCACACGCGGCCCTGCCGAACGGCGGCGATCGCCTCCTCGGCGGGGATCTCGCGGATGCTGTCGTCGTCGGTCATGGCCGTGTCCTCCCGGGTCAGGCGCTCGTGGCGCGCAGCGCGAGAGCGCGCTTGTCGCTGCGCTTGATGTTCGCCTCGCGCGATCGCATCTGCGCGTAGAGGGGGGCCGCGATGAACGGCGTCGAGTACGTGCCGATGAGGATGCCGACGAGCAGCGCGAGCGAGATGTCGCGCAAGGTGTCGGCGCCGAGCACGAAGGCGCCGATGAAGAGGATCGCGGCGACCGGAAGCGCCGCGACGACTCCTGTGTTGATCGAGCGCACGAGCGTCTGGTTGACGGCGAGGTTGACCGCCTCGGCGAACGTGTAGCGCGACTCGTCGCCGAGGCGCGCGGTGTTCTCCCTGATCTTGTCGAACACGACGACCGTGTCGTAGAGCGAGTAGCCGAGGATCGTGAGGAAGCCGATGACCGCCGCGGGGGTGATCTCGAATCCCGTCGCGGCGTACACGCCGGCGGTGATCACGAGGTCGTGCATGAGCGCGAGCATCGCCGCGGCCGACATCTTCCACGTGCGGAAGTAGAGCGCCATGACGACGGCGGCGAGCACGAGGAAGACGATGAGGCCGCGCACGGCTTGCGAGGTGATGTCGGCGCCCCAGGTCGGGCCGATGAACGACGACGTCACGTCCCGCTCGGGCACGTCGTACGCCTTCGCGAGCGCGTCGACGAGCCGCTGCGTCTGCGCGTCGCTCAGCTGGTCGGTCTGCACGCGCACGGAGTCGGTGCCGAGGGTCGTGATCTGCGGGACGATCGAGGGATCGAGCGTCGCGACCGCGCGCTTGGCGGGCGTCTCCGAGGTCGTGCTCGCATGGGTGATCTCGAACTGGGAGCCGCCGCGGAAGTCGATGCCGAAGTTGAAGCCGCGGACGAACGGCATCGCGATCGCGGCGATCATGAGGACGATCGCGATCGTGTACCAGAGGCGCCGGCGCCCGACGAAGTCGATCGAGCGCGCGCCCGTGTAGAGGTCGTTGCCGAAGCTCGTGAAGCTCGCCATCTCAGGAGTCCTTCTTCCCTGCCCCGGGACGCCGGGTGCTCGGCTTGTCTCCGCTCGGTGCGCTCGATCCGCCGGCCGCGCCTCCCGATCCGCGCCGCACGGATCCCGACTCGGCGAGCTCGGCCGCCTTGCGCTCCGCGATCGTCTGCCGTCGCTGCGCCTCCCGAGCGCTCGCCGCCGAGCGCCCCGCGAGCACGGGCGTGCGGAACTGCGCACGACCGCGATAGATGGCGCCGAGCGCGGTGGGGTCGAGTCCGCTCAGCGGATGGCCGCTCGAGAAGAACCGCGTCGTCGCGAGCAGCTGCAGCACGGGGTGCGTGAACAGCACGACGATCGCGACGTCGATGATCGTCGTGATGCCGAGGGTGAGGGCGAACCCCTGCACATTGCCGACCGCGAGGATGAACAGGACGATCGCCGAGAGCAGGTTGACCGCCTTCGCGGCATAGATCGTGCGCAGCGCGCGCCGCCACCCCGCCTCGACGGCGTTCACGAGCGTGCGCCCCTCGCGCAGCTCGTCGCGGATGCGTTCGAAGTAGACGATGAACGAGTCGGCTGTGAACCCGATCGAGACGATGAGTCCCGCGACGCCCGCGAGCGAGAGCCGGTAGTCCTCGCGCCAGGACATGAGGGCGATGACGAAGTACGTGATGACGCCCGCGACGAGGAGCGAGGCGATCGTCACGAAGCCGAGCAGGCGGTACTGGAGGAGCGAGTAGACGAAGACGAGGCCGAGGCCGATGAGCCCCGCGATGAGGCCGCTCAGCAGCTGGGTCGTGCCGAGCGTCGCGGCGATCTTGTCGCGGCTCTGCACCGTGAAGCCGATGGGCAGCGCCCCGAACTTGAGCTGGTCGGCGAGCTCCTTCGCGCTCTCCTGCGTGAACGACCCCGTGATCTGGGCGCGGCCGTCCGTGATCGCCGAGTTCGTCGCGGGGGCCGAGATGACCTTGCCGTCGAGCACGATCGCGAACTGGTTCTGCGCTCCCGTGAGGTCGACGAGCCGGCTTGTGACGGCCGCGAACTCCTTCGCCCCCTTGCTGTTGAAGGTCAGGAAGACGCCCCACTGCCCCGTCGTCGTGCCCTGCGAGTTGGTGACCTGTCCGCTCGTCGCGTTCGAGATCGTGTCGCCGGAGACCTCGACGGGACCGAGGATGTACTTGATGTTGCCCGCGGGGTTGAGCTCGCACGTCACGAGCGGCTTGTCGGCCGGCGCGACGTTCGTCTGCGCGGTCGCGAGCGAGCCGCAGTCGAAGTCGTCGTACTGCTGCTGCAGCGCGGGCGTGATCCACGCGAGGTCGCTGCCGTTGGTCGGGCTCGAGGTGGGCGTGTCGTTGAGCGAGGGCGAGGGCGACGAGCTCGTCCCGGGGGTGGGCGAGCTCGAGGACCCGACGCTGCTCGTCGAAGCCGCCTCGGTCTCGAGCACGGGACGGAACTCGAGCTTCGCCGAGGACTGGATGCGGTTGAGCGTCGCCTGGTCGGGGTCGCCGGGGATCGAGACGACGATGTTGCGATCGCCTTGCGTCGTGATCTGGGCCTCGCTCGTGCCGCTCGCGTCGACGCGCTGCCGGATGATGGCGACCGCCTGGTTGAGCTGGTCCTGCGTGACCGACTGCTTGCCCTCCACCTGGGCGGCGAGGATGATCTGCGTGCCGCCCTGCAGGTCGAGGCCGAGCTTGGGCGCCCACGAGCCGGTGGAGAACCACGTCGTCGCGCCGGTCCCGAGCACGAGGACCACGACGATGATCCCGAGCCAGAGAAGCGAGCGCCAGGCCTTCGTGACCGGAGTGGTTCGTGGCACGTGCGGGACTCAGCTTTCTCGGTGGGGCGAGCGCGTGCGGCCCGCGGGACGGATCGGCAGGATCAGCTCTCGCCCTCGGGCTTGCGGGTCGTGCGGCGGCGAGCGGCAGGCTTGGGCGCCTCGTCTGCCGGTTCCGCGGGGGCCTCGGGCTCGACGGGATCCGTCGCGTCGGTCGTCGTGCGCTCGCCGAACTCCGGCTCGCCGAGCGGCTCCGCCGCGTCGTCTTCCGGCGTCGTCGTCGGCTGCGCCTCGGTCGGCTCGACGACGCGCGCGAGGGTCTGCCGGTGCACGCGCAGGACCGTGCCCGGGCTCGTCTCGACCTCGGCGATGTTCGACTCCTCGTCGATGGACAGGAGCGTACCGAAGAGGCCGAAGTTCGTCATGACCTCGGCGCCCGGGACCATCTTCGTGCGCAGCTGCTCCTGCTCGGTTCGCC
This sequence comes from Actinomycetales bacterium, assembly GCA_015655445.1. Classification (GTDB taxonomy): domain Bacteria; phylum Actinomycetota; class Actinomycetes; order Actinomycetales; family Microbacteriaceae; genus Diaminobutyricimonas. The sequence continues at coordinate 4,867 of JAATFA010000164.1, forward strand.
GCTTCCGCGAGTTGCGGAACATGAGGAAGCCGAGCACGACCACGAGGACGATGAGGATGATGATGGTCGGATCGAACGCCGGCATAGAGGAAACCTTCGGATAGGGGAAAGGGCTGGGTCAGCCTGCGCGTCCGTCCGGGACGCCTGAGCGATTATAGGTCATCCTCGAACAGCGTCCCCGTGTGACGCTGCAGGCCGCGGTGCGTCCAGGCCGAGCGCGTGGCCACGCGCCCGCGGGGCGTGCGGGTGAGCAGGCCGATGCGCACGAGGAAGGGCTCGACGACCGACTCGATCGTCTCGGCCTCCTCGCCGACCGAGACCGCGAGCGTGTTGAGACCGACCGGACCGCCGTCGAAGCGCGTGAGGATCGTGTCGAGCACGGCACGATCGAGCCGGTCGAGGCCGAGCGGGTCGACGTCGTAGAGCTCGAGGGCGGCGTGCACCGCGCCCACCCCGTCGACCTCTCGGTGCACGATCTGGTAGTCGCGGACGCGCCGCAGCAGGCGGTTCGCGATGCGCGGCGTGCCGCGGGAGCGGCTCGCGATCTCCTCGATCGCCGGCCGCGGGATGTCGAGCGAGAGCAGCTCCGCGGCGCGGCGCAGCACCTGCGAGAGCTCCGCGTCGTCGTAGAACTCGAGATGGGCCGTGAAGCCGAAGCGATCGCGGAGCGGGTTCGGCAGCAGCCCGGAGCGGGTCGTCGCGCCGACGAGCGTGAACGGGGCGAGATCGAGCGGGATGCTCGTCGCCCCCGCCCCCTTCCCCACCATGATGTCGATGCGGAAGTCCTCCATCGCGAGATAGAGCATCTCCTCCGCCGAACGCGTCATGCGATGGATCTCGTCGATGAAGAGCACCTCGCC
>JAATFA010000097.1 GCA_015655445.1 Actinomycetales bacterium
CCGTAGACGATGCGCTCGGCGAGGCCCTTCTTGCCGTCGAGGAGGATCTTGTTGACGAGCTGGCTGACGACCGGGGAGCCGTACACGGGGTCGGCGACGACGGGACGCTTGGGGGCGGGACCCTTGCGAGGCATTACTTCTTCTCCATCTTCGCGCCGTAGCGGCTGCGAGCCTGCTTGCGGTTCTTCACGGCCTGGGTGTCGAGCGCGCCGCGGACGATCTTGTAGCGCACGCCCGGCAGGTCCTTCACACGGCCGCCGCGCACGAGGACCATCGAGTGCTCCTGGAGGTTGTGGCCCTCACCGGGGATGTAGGCCGTGACCTCGGTGCCGTTCGACAGCTTGACGCGTGCGACCTTCCGCAGAGCCGAGTTCGGCTTCTTCGGCGTCGTCGTGTACACGCGCGTGCACACCCCGCGCTGCTGCGGGTTGGCCTTGAGGGCCGGGGCCTTGGTCTTGGCGACCTTCGCCGTGCGTCCCTTGCGGACCAACTGCTGAATCGTTGGCACTGGGTTTTGCTCCTCTTGTCGTCTGCTGCCGGTCTTGTCGCACTGCCGCTGCTCCCGCTTGCGCGGGCGTGTCGGAGTCGCTGTATCCCACCGGCGGTAGACAATGCATGTCGTATCGCTGGCTGGTGTGGCGGATGCGGCCGGAGGGCTCCGGCGTCGCCACAGGAAAACGGCGCGCGCGTAAGCGCACACCGCAAAAATAGTAGTCGCTGGGGCTACCCCGGTCAAATGACAGACGTCGTCGTCGCCCCGTCGCCTCCGCCGTTCGCTTCAACGCTCGAGCCCGCTCGCGTATTCCCGCGCGAGCGGGGCAGATGCCCGGTCACGCGGCAGGGGTGACGGCGCGCTCGCGTGCCGAGCTCTGCTCCTGCTCGAACTGCTCCTTCTCGCGGGCGTTGCGCTCACGCACGGCACGTCCGCGCCGGCTCACGAGCGCGCCCGTCCAGAGCACGATCTCGCGGGCGAGGACGCCCGCGACGAGCAGGAGCGGCTCGCGCGCCGCATCGCCGAACGACCGGACGACCTCGTCGGGAGCACGCGCGAACGCGTTGTGCACGCCGAGCGCGACGAGCGCCGAGCCGAGGTAGACGACGAGGCCGACCAGCAGGCTCCCGAGCACGAACGCCCACCAGCCCGCGCGGTTGACGAGCAGCACGAGCACGAGGAACGCGACGAGGAAGATCGGCACGGGCGCGAGGAGCTCGATCGAGCCGAGGAACGCGGTGAGCTGGTCCACGGGCTCGCGCCCGGACAGGGCGGCCGCCGCGAGCGTGAGGAGCGCGGCGAAGACGACCGTCGCGATGATCGCGAGCAGGATGCCGAACCCCCGGTTCCCTCGCTCGCGCGGCGGCGTCGGCGCGTCGACGTAGACGACGCGAGGGGCGGCCGCCGTCGCGGCTCCCGGCGACGCGGCGCCCGCGGAGGCGTCGGCGGCCGGAGCGGCAGCGGCAGCGGCCGGCGGTGCGGCGGAGGACGCGGCCGACGATGCCGCGGGCGCAGGCACGGGCACGGGCGCAGCGGGCGACACGGCGGCGCGCGGGGCGGCCGGAGCGGCGGCGGAGGCAGCGGTCTCGCCGAGCGGGGACGTCGCTGACGACGCCTCCTCGCGCGCCGGCGCGGCCGGCTCGACGAGCGGCGGCGGCACGCCGTCCGCGCGCTCGCTCGTCGCGGGCACGGGGGGAGGCACGTCGCCGCCCTCCGCGCCCGCGTTCTCTGCCGGCTCCTCGTCCAGCTCGACGTCCGCCGAGGGCGCGACGTCGCGGGCACGCCCGTCGTCCCAGGCGCTCTCGTCGTCCCCGGCACGCCCGTCGGCCCAGGCACGCCCGTCGTCCCGAGCAGGCTCGTCGTCACCGTGGCGCTCCCCGTCTCGCGACGACCCGTCCGCGCGCGACGTGCCCTCCTCGGCCGGGTCCGGCGTGCTGGCGGTCATGGACGCACCTCCGTCTTCTCGCGCGTCACTCTAACAATGCGCGCGAGCTTCGCCTCCCCTGTGCGGAGAACGTCAAGCGAGCCCGATCGCGACCCACGCCCCCACGACGAGCGCCGGCCCGAACGGGATCGCCGCCGGACGGTCGCGCCCACGCGCGAGGAGGACCGCGATCGCGATCCCCCCGCCGAGCAGGAACGCCGCGAGCGCGCCCGCCAGGACGACGGACGGCCCGAGCCAGCCGAGGTGCATCCCGAGCGCGCCCGCGAGCTTGACGTCGCCGAGCCCCATGCCGCCGGGGCGAGCGAGGGCGAGCGCGAGGTGCAGTGCGAAGAGCGTGGCCCCGCCGACGAGGGCGCCGAGCATGCGCTCCGGCCGGCCCGCGAGGGCCGCGGCGCCCGCGAGCGCGAGCCCGCCCCCGAGCGCGGTCGCGCCGACGAGGGCGTTGGGCAGGCGGTGCTCCTGGACGTCCGTCGCCGCGAGGGCACCGCTCGCGAGCGCGAGCTGGAGGAAGGCCGCCGCGGCGAGCACGAGCGCGCCGCCGCGCTCCGCTGGCTCCGCCGCGAGCGCGGGCACGAGCCGGACGAGCACGAGGAGCACGGCGGGCAGCGCGACGGCGATCGCCGCGAGGACGTGCGGACGGCGATCGGGCATGACCCCACGCTGCCAGGACCGCGCGGCGCCCGGCGGCGTGCGGCGCGATCTGTGGACAACGCGTGGCCGCTCCCCGGGCAGACGACGACGGCGCGGGAGAGCCACCAGGCTCCCCCGCGCCGTCGGACGCGGATCCCGCGGCTCAGCCGCCGATGCCCTTGGCGAGCTCCGAGTCGACGTTCTGCAGCGCGTCCGCCGCCTTGGTGAGGAACTGCGACATGCCGTCGAGGCCCGCGACCGCGTCGGTCGTGCCCTTCGTGAACTGCTCGTAGGAGGTCTGGAACGCGCCCGACGCGGCGTCCGTCACGAACCCTCCCTGCACGAGGTTGTTCACGAGCGTCTGCAGCTCGTGCAGCTTCGCGGTGATGTCGTCCTTGCCGGTGATGAGGCGGTTCGCCGCATCGGTCATCTCGCCGTAGGTGACGTTCATGTTCGCCATGAGGTAACTCCTTGTGTGATCTGGGGCCAACCCCCTCCGGCCGACCACCTGCATTCAACCTACCCAGGCCCCCGGTGCCGCGGAATGGGGAGCACTCCCCATGGGACGCACGGTCGGCCGGCGTCAGATGATCGACTCCGAGACGCCCTGCTCGTATCCGGAACGGCGCGAGGCGAGCGCGAGCAGGCAGCCCACGACGCCGCACGCGATCGCGATCGCGAGCAGCACGCTGGCGGTGTCCTCGTCGAGGGGAGCGCCGTGCGGCGTGCGGACGTGCGCGAGAGGGAGCATGCCGAAGAAGCCGCCCGAGGCGAAGCCGAGCCAGTACTCGATGCGCCACTGGACCGACACGGCGCGCCACGCGCGACGCTCGCCGCGGCTCACGCGCGCGGGCGCCGGGAGCGCGTAGGCGGCGGCGCGCACGACGCCGATGACGACGAGACCGACGAAGCCGGCGGCGATGAAGCCGTAGACGACCGCGAGCGTCCAGAAGTCGAGCGAGGCGTGCGCGGCGCCGGGGGCGAACGCGGGCACCGGCACGAGAGCGACGTAGCACGCGAGCGCGAGGACCCCCCACCCGATGCGCGCGAGGACGCCCGCAGGGCGCAGCCGGAGCGTCGTCGTGCCGCCGCCGCCGAGGACGCCCATGCGCAGCTGCCACGCGGCGCGGCGGAACATGACGCCGAGGAAGAGCAGGCTCCCGCCGATGAGCAGCAGGATCGCCGGGACGGCCGCGCGCGGCATGCTCTCGGCGAGGAACGGCATCGTGCGCGCGAGACTGCCCCCGCGATAGGAGACGACGACGAGCCACGCGAGCACCGCGCACGCCGCGAGCGCGAGCACGCCGCCGACCGCGACGAACGGCGCGGGAGGCGGAAGCCGCGGCCCATCACCGCGAGCGCGGGCGGCCGTCGCGGCGCGGGCCCGCAGCTGGGCGCGTCGCCGCTCGCTACTGGCCATCCCGCTCCGTGACGTCCGCCTCGGCGGCAGCACCCGGCTCCGCGCCGCCCCGCGCTAGGACGCCCGGCTCCGCACGGGGCGCGCCGTCCGGCTCGGCCGCAGGAGCGGGCACCTCCGGATACCAGCGGATCGAGTCGACGATCGCGTCGAAGAGCGTCGCGACGAGCTCGGCGTCGCAGTCGACGGGCACGTCGGCGACGAGGTGGAGCAGCTCGTCGCCGCGCGGCACGACGACGAAGTACTCGAGCTTGACGTCGGGGATGTCCTGGGTGCCCGGGCGGATGGTCGTCGCGGCCCACGTGCGCACCGCGAGACCCGACTCGAGCTCCATGAGCTCGCCCTCCGGGAGCAGGGCGCGCAAACGCGCGCCCACGTCCGTCGCGTCCTCCGCGCGCGGCCACGCGCGGTACTCCGTGACGAAGGAGGCCGGGAACGGCACACCGGGCAGGATCTCGAGCGAGAGGGCGAGCTGGGCGACGCCCGCCTCGCGCGCCTCCCGCGCGACCTCCCGCAGGCGGTCCCGTGCGTCCCGCCGCACCGTCACGAGGCGGTCGTCGCGCCCGACGCGCTGACGGATGAGCGTGCTGATCGCCGCATCCGAGCTCTTCTCGTCGTCGAGCGGGATGCCGGCCCACGTGCCGGGGAGCACGATCGACATGCGATCGGTGCGCGCCGTCACGGCCCCCGGCGACGGCGCACTCACGCGGCCTCCTCCGTGCGCACGCGCACCGTCTCGACGATCGCCTGCGTCTCGGCGGGCATGTCGAGGTACGTGCCGAGGTCGGCGACCGTGAAGACGAAGCGGATCATGTCGCGGCTGCGCGGCGGGAAGACGCCGAAGATCGTGCGGTGCTCGAGGTATCCCTCCGCCTCGCCGAGCTCCATGAGGTCGACACGCTGGAAGGACCCGACGATCTGCCCCGCCGGGCACTCCGCGCGCCACGTCGTGAACGAGCGCGAGCGCGCTCCCGGCCCCATCGACCCCGCGGCCTCGGTGAGCAGCGCCTCGAACGAGTCGGGGCCGTCGTCGGGCTCCATCGAGAACTGCTCGGCGAGCACGAGGCAGCCGATCGAGAGCTCGACCTCGGGCCGCACGGAGACGAGCGCCGTGAGCCACGGGTCCTCCTCGACGAGCAGGCGGCGACGCAGCTCGACGAGGTCGTCGACGATGTCGCCGACCGCGCCGGGGTCCTCGTTCGAGGCGAGCACCTCGTCCACGACGCCGCGCGCCCACCGCCTGGAGTCGACGTCGCGCTCGCGCACGAGCGGGATCGGGAAGTAGTCGTCGGGGACGTCGAAATCGTAGGCGACGATCTCGAGCGGGCGATCGACCGTCATGCTCTCACCGTACCGCGGGGCGGCGCAGCCGTCACGGCGTCCGCGCCTCCTCACGCCGCACGTTCCCCTCGACGCGCGCCTGGTCGATGTCCGTGCGGATCGCCGACTCGGCCGCGCCCGCGCCCTGCTGCAGGAGCTTGTCGGGCGTGATGGAGATCTTGTGCGGGTCGTCCGAGAAGATGTCCTGCGGGGTGTTGACGAGCGTCTGCACCTTGCTGAGCACCGAGCGCGCGTCCATGACGACCATCCCGACCTTCGCGGGCGTCATCGGCGCGAGCTTGAGCACGGGTCCGCCGAGCTCGACCGACTTGAGCCCGAGCGGGTTCTTGAGCACCTTGCTCCACTCGGTGGACGCGCCGTCGGTGAACTTCCCCCAGAGCGTCCTGCCCTTGCCGAGCTTGAGGTCGAACGGATTGCGGATGTCCTTCATCATCGTCTTGAATCCCGGACCGTCCTTGAAGAGGGGCTTGAGCTTGCCGCCGCGCAGCGCCGCCTTCGACTCGCCGAAGACGGCCTTGAAGCCCTTGCTGTTGAGGAAGTCGTCGCCCTTCGTCATGACCTTGGAGGCCGCCTGGAACTTGACGAGCTTGCCGAGGTAGCTCGCGAACTTGCCCCCGAAGGCCGTGAGGACGACGCCGACGGCCGCGAAGAGGACGTCCGTCCAGCTGCCGCCGTTGACCGCGCTCACGATCGACTCGACGAGCGTGATGACGGCGCCGAGGATCGCGAGCCCGACGAGGACGGCCCCGAGGATGGGCACCCAGCTGAGGAAGATCGAGAGGAAGCCCGCCACCTCGCAGATCTTCTTGACGACGTCGAGCACGGTCTTGCCGAGCTTCTCCCAGAAGCCGGGGTTCTTGAGGCCGTTGTTGTGGTGGTCGACGACCTCGACGATGGCCTTGATGGCGTCCTGCGCCGCCGCGTTCTTGATCGCGAGCGCGTCCCGCCACTCCTGCTGCGCGTCGCCGACCGCGGAGTCGGCGGTCTTCGCGTCCTGCTGCGCCTGCGTCGCGGCCGTCGTCGCGCTCGCCTTCTGGTCGTCGGTCGCGCTGTCGGCGTGCTGCTGCGCCTGGGTCGCCTGCGTGTGCGCGGTCTCCGCGTCCTGCTCCTTCGCCGCGATGTGCGCGATCGCGGTCGTCGCGGCCTCCTGCGCATGGCGCAGCTTGCCCGCATACGTCGTGAGGGCCTCGGCCGTCGTCGCATAGCGGTCGTGCGCCTTGAGGATGTCGTTCGCGACGTCGTCGGAGGAGTCGCGCAGCTTCGCCGTCGCCTGGCTCCTCATGTCGTCGACGTCGTGGATCTTGCGGAGCGTGACGGCAGAGCGCTGGATGGCGTCGGCGATGTGCGCGTAGTGCGCCGCCTTCGCGATCAGCAGGTCGGGGTCGCCCTTGAGGGGCTGGTACTCGGTGTCGCTCATCGGTGTCTCCTCGTGCGCCTCGAACCGGCTACTGCGCGGCCGGCGGGCGCCCGCCGCCGGAGGTCTGGGGGTGGTTCTCGGCGTCGGCGTCGCGCAGCGCCCGGGCGAGCCCCTCGTCGACGCTCGTGAAGCCGTCCGTGATCGCGGCGATCTGCTTCTGCAGGTTCTCCACGTTCGTCGTCATCTGCTTGCGCTTCTCGTTCCACTTGTGCGCGAAGTCCCGCACGTGCCCGGCGAGGTCGTCGTGACCCGTCGCCTCCGCGACGTCGTCGCTGAAGTCGTCGGCGTTCTGGAACTCGCGCACGACCGCGTGCAGGTCGTCGCGCAGCTCCCGCAGCCGCTGCAGGTCGAGGTGGAGATCCGAACCCGACACGAGAAGCCCCCTTCGTTTCGTGCGCCCGCCGCGCCCCGGGGAGCGGGGCGGATGTCGAGCTGAGAACACGCTATCCAAGGCCGCAGCGGATGACGATGGGGACCACTCCCCATCCCGGCGATCAGGAGACGGCGACGGCGACGGCCGCGCGATCGGGCAGCGGCAGCTGCACGCGCACGCTCGCGCCCTTCGCGACGTACACGCCGCGACCGGGAGGGAACTCGGTGCGGTTCATGCGCGGCAGCGGCGTCTTGAGCAGGATGTCCCCCTCCGCCGACTCCGGCTGCAGCAGGATGCCGCGGCGCCCGTTCTTGACCTCGCCGAACAGCGGCCAGCTCGACCCCCACGCGCTCGTCTCCGCCTCCGCGACGAGCAGGTGGTCGCTGCGGCGGATCGCACGCGTGAGCTCGACGATCGCGCTGTCGGCGGGGGTCTGCAGGAAGTCGCCGATCGACTCGACGAAGACGGCGATCCGTCCCTCCGTCTCGGGGTCGGCGACCGCCTCCGCGAGAGTCTTCGCGAGCGTCGCGACGTCCTCGATCGTCGTCGCCGCCGCACGCCACTCGCGGACCCGTGCGAGGGGCGAGCGCGCGTTGCCGAGGTAGTAGAGGCGCGCCTGAGGGTCGAACCGCTGCACGGACTCCGCGAGCGCCTCGAGCGCCGTCGAGCGCCCGCTCGCGGGCGGCCCCGCGAGCAGGAGCGTGCCGCTCGGCTCGAACCCGAACGGCCCGAGGTCGATCTCGCTCACGCCGAGAGCGGCGAGCTCGCCCACGCGCGCCGGCAGCTCGCCCTGCGCGTACTCCGTGGGCATCGAGCCGATGCCGGGCACCTCGCCGCGCCCGGCCCGCCGCATGGCGTCCGCGAGCCGGCGCGTCGCGGCGGACTGGTCCGCGACGCTCGGGCTCCCGCCGAGGATCGCGATCTGCGTCTCGAGCCCGTCGACGATCGCGCGACCGGGCGGCGAGGCGGGCGAGAGGATGTCGCTCGGCACGTCGAGCATCCCGTAGCTGTCGTCGGCGAGCCGCAGCACGACCTTGCGCTGCACGCTCGAGGCGATCGAGGTCGGCACCGCGCCCGGCCGGTCGGCCGTGAGCGCGACGTGGATGCCGAGCTGGCGGCCGTCGGAGAGGATGTCGCGGAAGACGTCGTACCAGATCGAGCGGCCCGCGGGGATCTCGAAGTCGTTGCGGAAGGTGGGAAAGCCGTCGACGAGCAGGAGGATGCGCGGCTCGTCGGGACGACCGGCGAGCCGCCGGTACTCCGTGATGCTCGAGGCGTCCGCCTCCGCGTAGCGCGGCCCGCGCGACTCGAGCTCCTCCTTGAGCATGCGGAAGAGGCGGATGACGCGCTCGGCGTCGTCCCCGCCGATCACCGCGCCGACGTGCGGGAGCTGCTCGAGCATGCGCAGGCTCCCCGTGCCGAAGTCGAGCCCGTAGACGTGCACGGGGCCACCGCGCGGCGTGATCGCGGCCGCGCACGCGAGCGAGCGCAGGAGCGCCGACTTGCCGGACCCGCCCGTGCCGTACACCGCGAGGTGGCCGTCGACGTCGGGGTGGAAGTAGACGGGCGCCTGCTCCTGCCGCTCGGGCGCGTCGGCGACCCCGAGCAGGAGATCGGCGTCGCTGCGCTGGCGCAGCCTGCTGAGGTCGTAGACGCGCGCGAGCTCGTCGAGCCACGGCCGGCGCGGGGCGGGGATGCCCGCGAGCCCGTGCGCCCCGACGATCGAGCGCACGAGTCGCTGCTGGTCGGTCGGCCCGAGGTCGCGCCGCTCCTCGACCTCGGGGCGACCCTGCTCCTCCCAGCGCAGCTCGCCGCCGAAGCGCAGCTCGGCGACCTCGATGTCCGCGCGCTCGGGCTCGCGGCTCGTCCATCCGCCCGCGTACCCGGACTGGAACTGGCTGAGGCGCCCCGGCCCCGTCTTCGCGACGCCACGGCCCGGGATCGCGGGGTCGAAGTGCGCGGCGTCCTTGACGCCGATGACGTCCTGGCTGTCCGCCTCGTCCGCCATGCGGAGGGCCACGCGCAGGTTGGTGTTGGCGCGCAGGTTGTCCTTGATGACGCCCGCGGGGCGCTGCGTCGCCATGATGAGGTGGATGCCGAGGGACCGGCCACGCTGCGCGATGTCGACGACGCCGTCGACGAACTCCGGCACCTCGCCCACGAGTGCGGCGAACTCGTCGATGACGAGCACGAGCGCGGGCGGCGACTCCGGGTCGCCACGCTTCTCGAGCTCGAGCAGGTCCTTCGCCTTCTTGCGGTTGAGCAGGTGCTCGCGGTGGTGCAGCTCCGCGCGCAGGCTCGTGAGCGCACGACGCACGAGGTGCGGGCTCAGGTCGGTCACGAGGCCGACGCAATGCGGCAGGTGCACGCAGTCGGCGAACGCCGAGCCGCCCTTGTAGTCGACGAAGAGGAACGTCACGCGATCGGGGCTGTACTCGGCCGCCATGCCGAGCACCCACGCCTGCAGGAACTCGCTCTTGCCCGCCCCCGTCGTCCCGCCCACGAGCGCGTGCGGACCGTGCGTGCGCAGGTCGAGGTGCATGACGTCGACGCCCGCCGATCCGACGATCGCGCGCAGCCGCCCGGCCCGCCGCGGCACGAGCGGTCCGCCGCCGCGATCGGCGATCGACGCGTTCTGCCGCCAGCGGTCGACGACGGCCTCGCTCGACTCGGCGAGCTCATGCCCGAGCAGGGTCACGAGCGAGATCGAGCGCGGCAGGTCGCTCGCGTCCTCCACGAGCGCGCCGGCATCGACCACGGGCGCCATGCGGCGTGCGAAGTCGAGGGCCTGCTGCGCGCTCACGAGCTCGGTCGCGACGTCGGGGATCGTCTCCCCGAGGCGCACGAAGCCGACCGTGGCGGTCTGCGCGGTCTCGCCGAGCTCGAGGTAGGTGCGGCACACGGCGGGGAGCGCGGGGACGTCCGCGGCCATCCACACGGGGTAGACGCCCGCGTCGGCGCCGCGCTCGGCGAGCTGCACAAGACGCGCGCGCTCCACGGGGGCGTCGTCGGCGATGAGCACGACGATCGCGGGCACGGGCGAGGGCGTGCCCTCCGTCGCCGATCTGCCCACCTCCGCGCCGCGCTCGAGCGCTGCGCTCGCCTGCTCCATCGCGCCGCGCCGCTGCACGCTCTCCCGGCGCTCGTCGAGGCGGCGCTCGACGACCTCCTCGAGGCTCGCCAGGAGCGAGGACGCGCTCGAGGCGCTGTCCGCGAGATGGTTGCCCTCGATGGGGCTGTGCGGCGACGAGGTGTGCGGCATCCACTTGAGCCACTCGAGCTCGCGCGACCACGCGGGCGTCACGAGGGCCGCGACGGCGAGCTCGGCGGGCGAGTGCAGAGCCGTGAGCTGCACGAGGATCGAGTTGACCGAGCCGATCGCGAGCTCGGGCGATCCGGCGATGCCGAGCGCGCCGGAGTCGTAGAGATTGTCGATGATGGGCACGTCGGGGATGCGCGCGTGCTGCTCCACGACGGCGTCGAGCCGTTCCTGGAACTCGCGCAGGATCTCGCCGCGACCGGCGGTCTTGACGACGTTGCGGCTGCGCATCGTTCCCACGCCGAGACGCACGTTGAGGAACGACCAGTGCTCGGGGCGCCGCGTCCACAGCAGGGGCGCGCGGCGCATCGCCTGGTCGTAGGCCTCCTGCGTCGAGGGCGACTCGCGCAGGCGCACGTCGTGCTCGCGCGCGTGCTCCGCCTCGAGCAGCTCGCTCAAGCCGCGCAGGCGCTCCTCGAACACCTCGATCGCCTTGCGCAGCCGGCGCTTCTCGCGCGACTTGCCGGTGAGGAAGTTGCCGACCATCATGAGCGGCGACATGAGCACGAAGAGCAACGACGTCGGCTGCCGCGTGAGCACGAACATCGCGCCGCCCATGAGGAACGGCGTGATCATCGCGAGCAGCGGGAAGGGCGGCGGCTCGCGCTCGGCGGGCACCTCGGGGGCCGCGAACTCCTGGCCGACGTAGCGCTCCTCGACGCGCGGCGAGCGGTTGAAGAAGACGGGGCCCGCCGTGGGCGCCGCCCCGGCCGCAGCGAGGCTCTCGGCGACCGTGACGACGACCTCGCTGTCCCCGATGAGCAGTCGCTCGGAGCGGTCGACGCGCATGCGCCCGACGAGGCCGCCGTCGACGACGACGCCGTTCGCGGATCCGAGGTCGATGACCTCGACGGCGCCCGAGGCCTCGAACCGCACATGCCGCTTCGAGACGAGGGGATCGTGCAGAACGATGTCGCACGAGGGGTCGCGACCGAGCACCGTCGTGCCCGCGGGCAGCGCGAACTCCTGCCCCGCGTCGGGCCCGCTCAGCACGCGCAGCGTCCCGACCGTCGGCGGGCGCCCGGCGGCGGGCGGAGCGTAGTAGACGCCCGCGTCGGCGAGCGAGACCACGGCGCCCGAGCCGATCCACGCCTCGCCCACGGGCGCGTCGGGCGGCAGGAGCACGGGCTCCGCCTGCCCGGGAAGCGTCGCGCGGAGCGTGAGCGGGCGATCGTCCGCGAGCTCCGAGCCGCGCGGGTCGAGGCGCGCGATCGTCGTCGCGACGTCGCCGATGCTCGAGGCCGCGTCGACCGTGACGACGACGTCGGAGGACGACCCCAACGGTCGGGCGAGGGTCAGTTTCAGGCGCACGATGCTCCTCGGGAACGGGACGTGCCCTTCACGGTACCGGCTCCGTGAGCGTGCCGGACGCTTCCGCCGCCTCGGCGGGCGGGCGCGATGCGGGGACGTGCGGCTGCGCGAGCGGGAGCGGCTCGGCCGCCGGGAGCGGCCCCGCGGGCGGGAGCGGCTCGGCGGCCACGAGGCGCACGACGAAGCCGAGTCGGCCGATCCGCACCCGGTCGCCGTCCTCGAGCGAGCGGCGCTCCCCACGGGCGAGGAGCAGCTCGCGCCCGGATGCGATCACGGCCGTGCCGTTCGTCGACGCGCGATCGGCGATCCACGGTCGGCCGTCGCCGTCGATGCCGAGCTCGGCGTGGGTCTTGGAGACCGAGCGCGTGGGGTCGGGCACCGCGACACGCTCGGCCGTCTCGCCCGCGCGCGGGGCCGGGTCGCGCCCGAGCAGGGCGCCGCGCACGATCGGCACGCGCGTGCCGTCGTCGAGCTCGAGCACGACGGCGGGCGGCGGCACCGCGGGCGCGGGGGCCGCGGCGGGGTCGCGCGCGGGAAGCTCCCGCCGGTCGATCGTCTCGACCTCGACCGGATCGAGCGGCTCGTGCGGACGAGGGACGGGCACGGGAGGAGCCGACGCGGGCGGGGCGCCGGCCGGGGACGGCGCGAGCGCGGGCGGGGCGGGTGTCGAAGGCGCGGGCGCAGGAGGAGCGGGCGCATACACGGGCGCGGGCCACACCGGTCTCTCGAGGCCGGACGCGCGCAGCTCGGCGCCGACGCGCACGTCGACCGCCGCCGTGCCGGTCACGCGGTCGATCCAGCTGCGCCCCCGCGCGTCCCACAGCGGCGAGAGCAGCACGACGACGAGCCCCGCGGGCGGCACGACAAGCACGGCCGCCCCGACGAGCCCCGCACGCGCGAGCACGCGGGCGAGGCCCGGCGGCGCGCCGGTCGCCGCGCGCACGGTGCGGACGCTCGCGACCCGCCGGCCGATCGTCACGCCGCGCGCGGCGTGCAGCACGACCTGCGCGACGAGCAGCACGAGCACAGCGCCCGCGAACGCTGCGGCGAGCACGCCCGCGGCGAGCGCGGAGGACGCCGACCATGCGCGCTCCTCCGGCGCCGCGCGCCGCACCGCGACGACCGCGGAGGCGGCCGCGAGCGCGAGTCCCCCCGCGACGGGCAGCACGTCGAGGGCGACCGCGAGGACACGACGCGCGAGCGGAGCCGGCGTCGTGCCCGTCATGTCGTCCTCCTGCCGCGCCGCCCCCGCCGCGCGGCGCCGATCCCTCCCACGGTCCCGTCAGGCTAGCGGACGGGGACTGCGCGCACGATGGGGACCGCTCCCCATCGTGCGCCGCCCCGCGATGCGCGCGTACGACGAAGGGCCCGGCCCCGCGCGATGCGGGACCGGGCCCACCCGGAGAGGCTCCTCGCCTCGACGATCAGCTGTAGGTGCCGGGGCTGAAGTCGTCCGAGTTGAAGCTGTCGAAGTCGACGAAGCTCAGGTCGGAGTCGTTGAACACCGAGTCGTCCGCGAAGATGCGGTTCGGGTAGCGCTCCGCCTTCGCCTCCTCGGTCGCCTCGACGCGCACGTCGCGGTACCGCGGGAGCCCGGTCCCGGCAGGGATGAGCTTGCCGATGATGACGTTCTCCTTGAGGCCGACGAGCGGGTCGGACTTGCCCTCCATCGCCGCTTGCGTGAGCACGCGCGTGGTCTCCTGGAAGGAC
>JAATFA010000090.1 GCA_015655445.1 Actinomycetales bacterium
AGTATCCGCCGGTGTAGAGCCGGCCGAACTGCGCCATTATGATCCCCTCACAAGATCGGCGCCCGCCGAGCCCGTGCCCGTGCGATACCGCCACCAGCCCGACGAACGGGTGCGGGGAGTTTCGACAGCCCTACGGGAGCGGATCGACGTCGGTCGAGGTCTGCCGCACGGCGGTGCCGGATGCCGGGTCGACGCTGGTGCGCTCGGTCGTGGTCGCGCCGCGACGGCGGAGCATGGCGACGAGGCCGACGATGAAGATGACCAGGCCGGCGGCCATCAAGATCCCGCCGATGATGGGCAGGCTCACCCCGGGGACGGCGAACGAGACGCCGAACGCGAGAACGGCTCCGAGCACGAGCAGAAGAATTCCTCCGACGATCATGCTGGGAGGGTATTCCCGCCTTTCGCGGCCGCGTCCGGCAGCGCGTCCCCGACATCCGCCGGGGTAGGCTGCGAATGGCCGGAGCCCCCGGATTCCGGGCGTCGTCGCCCCCTCTGGGAGTGCCCTGGCAGTTGCCTGCACGACCTTCAGAAGGAGCTGTCCGCGTGAGTCGCACGATCGATCTCGCTGTCATCGCCGGGGACGGGATCGGCACCGAGGTGATCGAGGAGGCCGTCACCACCCTGCGCGCCGCGGTGGCCGGCGACGCGGAGATCGCGACGACCGAGTACCCCTTCGGTGCCGGTCACTATCTGCGCACGGGGTCGATCCTCAGCGACGACGAGCTGGCGCAGCTGGCCCGGCACGAGGCGATCCTGCTCGGAGCCGTCGGCGGCGATCCGCGCGATCCGCGACTGGCGGGCGGGATCATCGAGCGCGGTCTGCTGCTGAAGATGCGCTTCGCCTTCGACCACTACGTCAACCTGCGGCCGACCCGGATCTTCCCGGGCGTCACCAGCCCGCTGGCGCAGCACGGCGAGGTCGACTTCGTCGTCGTCCGCGAGGGGACGGAGGGACCGTACGCCGGCAACGGCGGCCGCTTCCGCGCCGGCACCCCGCACGAGATCGGCACCGAGGTCAGCATCAACACCGCGTTCGGAGTCGAGCGGGTGATGCGCTACGCCTTCGAGCTGGCGGAGAAGCGTCGCAAGAAGCTGACCCTCGTCCACAAGACCAACGTGCTGACGAACGCCGGCGCGATCTGGCAGCGACTGACCGACGCGGTCGCGGCGGAGCATCCGGATGTCGCCGTCGACTACCTGCACGTCGACGCGGCCACCATCTTCTTCGTCACCGATCCTGCTAGGTTCGATGTGATCGTCACGGACAACCTCTTCGGCGACATCCTCACCGACCTGGCCGGCGCAATCAGCGGCGGCATCGGATTGGCGGCCTCGGGCAACATCAACCCCGACGGCACGTTCCCGAGCATGTTCGAGCCCGTCCACGGATCGGCGCCCGACATCGCGGGGCAGCAGAAGGCCGACCCCACGGCCGCGATCCTCTCCACCGCGCTGCTCCTGGACCACCTGGGGCTTCCGGAGGCCGCGGAGCGCGTGAGCGCAGCGGTCGCTGGGGACCTCGCCGAGCGCGGCGCCGCTCCCCGCCGCACGAGCGAGGTGGGCGCGGCGATCGCCGGCCGGCTGCAGCACGCATGACCCATCCCCTTCCGAAGGACCGACGATGACCATCGCACTCCCCCTCACGCAGCGGCCGTTCCCGTTCGCCGTGACGCGCAACGAGCACCCGAAGACGGCGGAGGAGCGCGCCGCGATCCTCGCCGATCCGGGCTTCGGCAAGTACTTCACCGACCACATGGTCGACATCTGCTGGTCCGTCGGCGGCGGATGGCACCGCCCGCGCGTGCAGCCGTATGGACCCATCGCGCTCGACCCCGCCGCGTCCGTGCTGCATTACGCGCAGGAGATCTTCGAGGGCCTCAAGGCGTACCGGCACGCGGACGGGTCGATCTGGACGTTCCGGCCCGAGGCGAACGCCGCACGCATGCAGCGCTCGGCCCGTCGGCTCGCGCTCCCGGAGCTGCCGACCGAGTACTTCCTCGAGTCGCTGCGCCAGCTCATCGCCGTCGACGGCGACTGGGTGCCGTCCAACCCCGAGGAGAGCCTCTACATCCGCCCGTTCATGTTCGCCAAGGAGGCCTTCCTCGGCGTGCGCGCGGCGCAGAAGGTCAACTACTACGTGATCGCGAGCCCCGCGGGGGCCTACTTCCCGAGCGGCGTCGCCCCCGTCTCGATCTGGCTCTCGACGACCTACACGCGCGCCGGGAAGGGCGGCACGGGCGCGGCGAAGACCGGCGGCAACTACGCCGCGTCCCTCGTCGCCCAAGCGGAGGCCTACGAGCACGGGTGCGCACAAGTGCTCTTCCTCGACGCGCAGGAGGGCCGGTACCTCGAGGAGCTCGGCGGCATGAACATCGTGCTCGTCCACCGGGACGGCACGCTCATCACGCCCGCCTCCGACAGCATCCTCGAGGGGATCACGCTCGACTCGGTGCTCCAGCTCGCGCGCGACCGAGGCCTCAACACGGAGGAGCGGCGCGTCACGATCGAGGAGTGGCGCGACGGCGTGGCCTCCGGCGACATCGTCGAGGTGTTCGCGTGCGGCACTGCCGCGGTCATCACCCCCATCGCCGAGCTCAAGTCGGAGCGCTTCACGATCGGCTCGCCGGACGCCCCCGCGGGCGAGCTGACCATGTCGCTGCGCGAGGAGCTCACCGACATCCAGTACGGTCGTCGCGAGGACCGGCACGGCTGGATGCGGCGCCTCGACGCGTGAGGACGCACCGCCGAGGAACGGTCGCGCGGCCTCCGCGCGGGATGGACACAGGGTTCGAACGATGAAGATCGCACGCTTCAGCACCGATGACAGCGGTCCCCGCTACGGGATAGTGGACGGGGACGAGCTCGTCGTGCTCGCGAGCGACCCGATCTTCCGCGGGCTCGACACGACGGGGGAGCGTGTGCCGGTGGATCGCGTCAAGCTGCTCGCGCCCGTCATCCCGCGCTCGAAGGTCGTGTGCGTCGGGATGAACTATCCCGAGCACAAGGCGGACCTCGCGTACGAGGGGCCGGACACCCCGCTCATCTTCCTCAAGCCGAACACCGCCGTCATCGGGCCCGGGGACCCTATCCAGATCCCTCCCGTGGAGGGTCGCATCGTGCACGAGGGGGAGCTCGCGGTCGTGATCGGGCGCGTCGCGAAGCGCATCAAGGCGGAGGACTACGCCGACTACGTGTTCGGCTACACGATCGCCAACGACGTCTCGGCGCGGGACCTCATGTTCGCGGACGGGCAGTGGGCGCGCGCGAAGGGCTACGACACGTTCTGCCCGGTCGGGCCCGTCATCGAGACGGAGCTCGACCCGTCCGGGCTCGACATCCGCACGTTCGTCGACGGCGAGCCGCGGCGGGCGGGGAACACGTCGCAGATGATCCACAGCGTTCCGGAGATCCTCGAGTTCGTCTCCGACGTGTGGACGCTCCTGCCGGGCGACCTCATCCTCACCGGCACGCCGTCGGGGCTCGGCGGCTTCGTCGACGGGCAGACGATCGAGATCACGATCGAGCCGATCGGCACGCTCTC
This sequence comes from Actinomycetales bacterium, assembly GCA_015655445.1. Classification (GTDB taxonomy): domain Bacteria; phylum Actinomycetota; class Actinomycetes; order Actinomycetales; family Microbacteriaceae; genus Diaminobutyricimonas. The sequence continues at coordinate 3,545 of JAATFA010000090.1, forward strand.
CAACCCGGCGATCAACCGTCCCTGACCGGCGGCGGCGCAGCGTGGGCGATCCGCTCAAGGTCAGCACCGACGACGTGCGCTACCTGCTCGCGGTCGCGCGGACAGGACGCATCGTCGCGGCGGCGAGCGCGCTCGCGGTCGACCACGCGACGGTGCGGCGGCGCATCGCGCGGCTCGAGTCCGCGCTCGGCGTGCGCGTGCTCGACCGCGGCGCCGACGGATGGGAGCTCACCGAGGTCGGGCGGGAGATCGCGGAGCGCGCCGCGGGCCTCGAGCAGCTCGTCGAGGACGTGCTCGATGCGGCGACGGGCGACGTGGAGGGCGTGCGCGGCACGGTCCGCGTCGTCGCGCCGGAGGGCTTCGGCACGGCGTTCGTGACGCCCGTGCTCGCGCGGCTGCAGCGTGCCAACCCGCGTCTGCGCGTCGAGCTCGTGACCTCGACGCGGCCGCTCGGCGCACGCGGGGCGGGCTTCGACCTCGCCGTGACGGTCGGCTCCGCGCAGGGCAGCCGCTTGAGCTCGGAGGTGCTCGCCCCATACGCGCTGCGGCTGTATGCCGCGCCCGCGTACCTCGACGCGCACGGCCCGATCGAGGACGTCGCCCAGCTCGGCGCGCATCCGCTCGTCTTCTACGTCGACGCGCTCCTCACGGTCGCCGAGCTCGACCTCGTGCAGGGCCTCGGCGGGATGCGCGTGGGGTTCGGGTCGACGAACGTGTTCGCGCAGCTCGAGGCGACGCGGCGCGGTGCCGGGATCGGCCTCCTGCACGCCTTCCTCGCCGAACGCGACACCGGGCTCGTGCCGGTGCTGCCGCACGCGGTCGACTTCCGCCTGCACTTCGGGCTCGCGTTGCGGCGCGAGGCGCAATCGTCGGAGGCCGCGCTGCTCGTACGCGAGGCCCTGCGCGAGGAGGTGCGCGAACGGGCGGGCGAGCTCGTGCCGCCCTCGCGCACGTAGCCCGCTCGCCTGCAGTTCCGCCCATCCGGAGTGCGGCTTTGGGCGTTGAGCCGTGCCGCGGGCGCCTCGAGACTGATCGGGACGACGCGAGGAGGCACGGCCATGCACGACCCCATTCCGCACTGGATCGCGGGGGAGCCGACGACGGGCGCGAGCACGGACCGGGGGGACGTCTACGACCCCGCGCTCGGCACGGTCGCCCGCCGGGTCGTGCTCGGCGGCGCGGAGGACGTCGACGCGGCCGTCGCCGCGGCCGCGGCCGCGTTCCCCGCGTGGCGCGACACGTCGCTCGCGCGCCGGACGGCGGTGCTCTTCGCCTTCCGTGAGAGGCTCGCGGCGCGCTCGGCCGAGCTCGCCGCGATCCTCACCGCCGAGCACGGCAAGGTGCTCGGCGACGCGGCGGGCGAGGTCGCCCGCGGACTCGAGGTCGTCGACTTCGCGTGCGGCATCGCCCACCTGAGCAAGGGCGAGTACTCCCAGAACGCCTCGACGGGCGTCGACGTGTACTCGACGCGCGAGCCCGTGGGCGTCGTCGGGGTCATCAGCCCCTTCAACTTCCCGGCGATGGTGCCGCTGTGGTTCGTTCCGATCGCGATCGCGGCGGGTAACGCGGTCGTGCTCAAGCCCAGCGAGAAGGACCCGAGCGCGTCCGTCTGGCTCGCGGAGCTGTGGAAGGAGGCGGGTCTGCCCGACGGCGTGTTCAACGTCGTGCAGGGCGCGAAGCCTGCCGTCGACCGCCTGCTCGCGCATCCGGATGTCGCGTCCATCTCGTTCGTCGGCTCGACGCCCATCGCCCGCTACGTCTACGAGACCGCGACCTCGCACGGCAAGCGCGTGCAGGCGCTCGGCGGCGCGAAGAACCACATGCTCGTGCTCCCCGACGCCGACCTCGACCTGGTCGCGGACTCCGCCGTCAACGCGGGATTCGGCTCCGCGGGCGAGCGCTGCATGGCGATCAGCGTCGTCGTCGCCGTCGAGCCGGTCGCCGACGAGCTCGTGGCGAAGGTGACCGAGCGCATGCACGGCCTGCGCGTGGGCGACGGCCGGCGCGGCTGCGACATGGGTCCGCTCGTGACGCGCGAGCACCGCGACAAGGTCGCCTCCTACATCGCGCTCGCCGAGCAGGACGGCGCGACGGTCGTCGTCGACGGCCGGGGCGTCGCCCCCGACGGCGCGGCGGACGGCTTCTGGCTCGGGCCGACCCTGCTCGACCGGGTGCCGACGTCCTCGCGCGTCTACACGGAGGAGATCTTCGGGCCCGTGCTCTCGATCGTGCGCGTGCGCACGTTCGAGGAGGGCGTCGCCCTCATCAACTCGGGCGCGTTCGGCAACGGCACCGCGATCTTCACGAATGACGGCGGGGCGGCGCGGCGCTTCCAGCGCGAGGTGCAGGTCGGCATGATCGGTGTCAACGTGCCGATCCCCGTGCCCGTGGCCTACTACTCGTTCGGCGGGTGGCGCCAGTCGCTCTTCGGGGACGCGAAGGCGTACGGGGAGGACGGCGTGCGCTTCTTCACGCGGCAGAAGGCGGTCACGAGCCGCTGGCTCGACCCGTCCCACGGCGGCGTCGACCTCGGCTTCCCGCAGAACGCGTGACGCCGGGCCGTGCTGTGCCGTGCGGCGCCCGCCGCGTTTGTGCGGGATGCCCGCGGCTCGGAGCAGCGGCGGCTCGGAACGGCGGCGGCTCAGCGCGGGGGCGGGGGAGGCATCACGCGCACGGTGCCCGACGTCGCGGCGAGGCGGACGAGAACGGCGGGACGCGCGAGCACCCACGCCGCGACGAGCAGCGCGGAGGACGCGGCGAAGACGCCGAAGCCGATCCAGCTGTCGTCATCCCGTCCGGCGTACATGTGGTTGAGGTTGCGGAGCGTCCCGGTCGCGAGCACGAGCGTGACGTGCGTGACGGCGAACACGATGAAGTACCAGAGCACGGCGTAGTGCGTGCGGCGGGCGGTCCGCTCGCTCCACCGGCGGTTGAGGGAGGTCCAGCGCGCGGGCCACGCGGGGGAGAGGCGCAGGCCGGTGAGCAGGGCGAGCGGCGCGGCGAGGAAGACGGTCGCGAAGTAGGTGAGCAGCTGCAGCGCGTTGTAGTTCGTCCATCCGTGGGAGACGGGCCAGTCGAGGGAGAGGTACTGGATGCCGACGGAGACGGCGTTCGGCAGCACGTCCCAGTGCACGGGGACGATGCGCACCCACTGCCCGGTCGCGAACAGCAGCACGATGTAGACGACGCCGTTCGCGACGAAGAGCGTGTCGACCACGAGGTGCCACCACACGTGGATGCTCAGTCGGCGCGGCGGCGTGCGCGTGCCGAGGAGCCTGCCGGGCATGCGGCGCGGGTCGCGCGTCCAGAACGCGGGGGGCCGCTGCTTCGACCGGATCCGCCATCCCGAGCGGATGAGCAGGCCGAGGAAGAGCGCGTTGAGGTAGTGCTGCCACGACAGCCATGCCGGGACGCCGACGGGCGCCCCCGCCGGGAGCTCCGACTGCCCGGGGTAGGCCGCGAAGAACGGCGCGAGCTGCGGAAGGCCGTGCAGCCAGCGCGCGAGCACGACCGCGACGGCGAGCACGGCGATCGCCGACGGCACGGCCCACACGAGCGGGAACCAGCGTCGAGTCGTCAGCCGCGCCACCACTCCACCGTACCGATCCGCGCGCCGGTGCCGATCCGCCGGCGCGCCTGGTGCGCGATGGGTGGCGGTCTGCGGCGGGTGGAGGTGCGGCGCGTGGCGGTGCGCTGGCGGGCGCGCGGTGCACGGCAGGAGGAGGTGCGCCGCGGGCGGCGATGCGAGGGCGGGCGCGTGGTGCGCGATGGGTGGCGGTGCGCGCGGGTGGTGTGCGAAGGCGGTGGCGCGGCGGTCCGGTGCAGCACCTCTCGCGGCACCCCGGCGGGGTGGTGCAAGCCGGCCGCCGTGGTGTCCCGGCCCGCGTGGTGTCCCGGCTCGACGGTAGGCTAAGCTAGTGGATCGGCCCGGCCTCGGTCGTGGCCGGTGGGGTATGGTGTAATTGGCAACACGGCTGATTCTGGTTCAGTTGTTCTTGGTTCGAGTCCAGGTACCCCAGCGACAAGGTCGTGAAGTTTCCGCCTAAGCAGGTGACTCCGGCCTCCTCGTGCACCTGCCATGTGGGTGCAGCTGACCAGATTGGCTAGCCTCCGTCGGTTGGGCGCGCGAAGCGCGTCGAAACTGCGACCCGGCGCGGACCGACACGGGCCAGCAGTGTGCACCGGCTCGCCATAGAACCCGCACTCGCTCTCCCCGTCTTCCTCGCCCGGCGCGAGGTCGCCGAAGCGCTGCGCCTGCCCGAGCGCACGCTCGAGGACTGGCGGCAGACCCGGCAGGGGCCGCCCCCTGTGAAGCTCGGCTCACTACGGGCCGTTGCGATCGCCGTAGACGGAACCGGTGGCCGGCACCGCTCTGCGCCCCGCGCCCGGCATCGCGTTGAGCCGGTCGGGCGGTGAGGGAGCGGGCCGATGTCCGACGCGGCGCCGCGTCCCCTTGCTCGCCGGGCTCATCGCCCCTATATTGTACCGAGCGATCAAAAATGACCCCGAGGCGCTCTGTCTCGTCGCCCTGCGCTCGTGGAAGGACCCCATGTCGGATACGCTCGTGCCCCGCCGCGCTCTGGATGCTCCATCGCGGTGGGCGATGCCGGTGATCGTGCTCTCGGTGTTCGTGACCCCGCTCGCGATCACGGGCACGGCGGTGACGATCCCGAGGGTGGCGGTCGAGCTCGGCTCGGACCCCGTGCAGCTGCAGTGGATCGTGAACGGCTTCAACGTCTCGTTCGCGCTGTTCACCCTCGTGTGGGGGGTGATCTCGGACCGCATCGGCTACCAGGCGACGGTCATCGCCGGCAACGTGCTGGGCATCGCCGCCGGTGCCCTGAGCGCGTTCGCTCCCACGCTGTTCGTCCTCGATCTCGGGCGCGTGCTCGCGGGCGTCGCCGGTGCCGCGGTGTTCACGGGCGCGTCGGCGCTGCTCTCCAACGCCTATGGGGAGTCGGCTCGCACGCGCAACTTCGCGATCTTCGGCACGACCATCGGCCTCGGCTCCGCCCTGGGCCCGACGCTCTCGGGAGTGTTGACCGGATGGTTCGACTGGCGCGGCGTGTTCGTGGCCTTCGGCGTCGTCGCGCTCCTGGCCACCGTGTTCAGCGGCGTGCTGCCGAACCCGCGCCACGAGCACGTCCCGGGCCGGAAGATCGTCGACTTCTCGCTCCTGCGCAATCCGCACTTCCTCGCGATGTGCCTCGTGCCAGTCGCCGCCGGCATCGGCACGGTCACCCTCGTCACCTACCTGCCCGTCGCCTTCGGTGCGATCTACGGACTGTCCGCCCCGGTCGCGGGACTGTTCATGCTCGCCTGCACCATCCCGGTGCTGATCTGCCCGATCCTGGTCAGCCGCGTCATGCACCGCTACCCGCGCGTGACGGCCATGACGGTCATCTACGCGGCGCTCATCGTGCTGGTCATCGGGGACATCGGGATGCAGCTCGTCGGCGTCGTGCCCGCCCTGTGGAACATCCCCTTCATGATCCTCGTCGGCGCCGGGTTCGGGCTCACGATCGGGCTCGTCGACGCTGAAGCGCTCGCCGCCGTCGCCCCGCACCGTGCGGGCGCGGCCGCGGGCGTGCTCAACTTCGTGCGGCTCGGCAGCGAAGCGATCGTGATCGCCGCGTTCGCCGCCGCGCTCGCCTGGCAGGTCGGGCTGCGCATCCCCGACCCGCAGCTCGCCCAGGACGTCGCCGCGGGCGCGCCGGGACACGGCGACACCTACGCCGCGGGCTACCACATCGTTCTCATCGCCGTCGCGGTCCTCGTCGCCGTCGCCGGCGTGGCGATCCTGCTGCTGCATCGCGCGCGCCTGCGGGGCGAGAGGTCGGCGGAACAGCGCACTGAGGCCGTCGCGACGTGCGCAGCCCAGCCCTGATGTCGCCGAGCGCGCCACACACCATGAACGGAGAGATCATGCACGCCATCCAGGTCGCCGGGTACGGAACGTCCGACGTCCTTCGGCCCGCCGACGTCGACCGGCCCGCCGTTGCCGCTGACGGCGTCCTCGTCCAGGTCGAGTACGCGGGGGTCAACTACCTCGACATCCAGGTCCGCAGGGGACTGTTCGGCATTCCCACGCCGTTCACCGCCGGGTTCGAGGGCGCCGGCACGATCGTCGAGGTCGGAGCCGATGTCGCGGCCCTCGAGGTCGGGCAGCGCGTGGTGTGGTCGAACGTCCTCGGCTCGTACGCGCAGTATGCGGCCGTGCCCGCCACGCACGCCGTCCCGATTCCCGACGGGATCTCCTCGGCGGTCGCGGCCGCCGCCCAGGTGCAGGGCATCACCGCCCAGTACCTCTCCACCGACGTCTACCCGATCGCGGCGGGCGACACCGTCGTCGTCCATGCCGCGGCCGGCGGCGTCGGGCAGCTCCTCACACAGCTCGCGAAGGCTCGCGGTGCACGGGTGATCGCGACCGTCTCATCCGAGGCCAAGGCCCACTTCGCCCGCGCGCTCGGCGCCGACGAGGTCGTGGGCTACGACGACCTCGCCGTCCGCGCCCTCGAGCTCACCGACGGGGCCGGCGTGGCCGCGGTCTTCGACGGCGTCGGCGCGGCCACCTATGAGCAGAGCGTCCGGGCGCTCGGCATCCGGGGCACGCTCGTGCTCTACGGCGAGGCCAGCGGCCCGGTCCCCGCGTTCGACCCCGCAGAGTTCGGCGGCCGATCCGTCACCCTCGTGCGCCCCTCCTTCGGCGACTTCACCCTCACATCGGAGGAGATCCGCGCGCGGACCGCCGCGGTGCACGCCGAGATCCTCGCCGGCCGCCTCGCCGTCGACGTCGACGCCGGACGCACGCTCGACCAGGCCGCCGAGGCCCAGGCCGCTCTCGAGAGCCGCCACAGCTCGGGGAAGATCGTCCTCCGCGTCCTCTGACCGACCGCGACCGATTATGTACTGTCCGGTCAAACACACCTAGAATCGTCGCCATGCCCCGTCCGCGGAAGTTCCAGGAAGCGACTGCCGTCCGCGCGGCCCGCGACGTCTTCCGTCGTCGCGGCTACGCGGCCACCTCGCTCAGCGACCTCAGCGAGGCGACCGGTCTCGGCAAAGGCAGCATCTACAACGCCTTCGGCGACAAGGAGACCCTCTACCGCCGGGCGTTCCACGACTACTGCCAGGAGTCGATCGCCACCACAGACGCCATCCTCGCCGGGCCGGACTCGGGCATCGAGTCCGCCTTCGGCTACCTCCGGCAGGTCATCGAGGAGACCGTGGCCGACGACGAGCACATGGGATGCATGATCGCCAAGGCCACCACCGAGCGCGTGCCCGAGTCGCCGGAAGTCCTGAGCGAGGCGGGCACGACCCTTCGGCACATGGAAGACATGCTCGGCGTCAGCGTCCGACGCGGCCAGGCCGCGGGCCAGGTCGACCCATCACTCGACCCCGATCAGCTGTCGCTCCTGATCCTCTGCATCACCCGAGGAATCGAAGCCCTCTGCAAAGCCGACTACACCGCTGAGGAACTCCACGGCATCGAGGCCATCGTCCAGCAGCTCGTCCGCGGATACACGGCAGCGCGCGCCACGAGCTGAGCCGCGACGGTCGCGCGCTGGCCGAGAGCACATCAAGCACACCCCAGCGGCTGCCACGCCACGGTGAGGCATGCGTCTCGCGAGCCGTGACAGAGGTCCCCGTGCTCGAGCTCCGTCCTCGCGCACCCCGTGGTGTTCGTGCTGCCCGTCCCCGGGGCGGGCGCGCCGGGCCGCCTACAGCCGCGCGAGCACCGCCGCCGCGAGCGCCGTGCGCTGCACCATGCCGTCGATGCTGACCCATTCGTGCCGGGCGTGGGCGCCGTCGCCGACCGCGCCGAGCCCGTCGAGGACGCCGTGGCCGAGGGCTGCCGCGAAGTTGCCGTCGCTCGCGCCGCCGACCGCGACCTCGCGCAGGTCGAATCCGAGCTCCGCGGCGCACTGGCGGGCGAGGCGGAAGAGCTCGGCCGTCTGCTCGGTGCGCTCCATGACCGGGCGGTTCCATCCGCCGCTGACAGTGATCCTCGCCTCGGGGTTCGCGGGCGCGAGCGTCGCGAAGACGCCGTCGATGCGCTCGGCCTCGGCGGCAGACGACACGCGCACGTCCACCAGAGCGTGCGCCGAGCCCGCCTTGACGTTGCGCCGCGTTCCGCCGGAGACGACCCCGACGTTGACCGAGGTGTCCTCCGCGAGGTCCGCGGCTCCGTGCAGGGCGAGGACGACCCGGGCGAGCTCGTCGATCGCGCTGGCGCCCCCGGTCGGGTCGAGACCGGCGTGCGTCTCCACTCCGGTGATCTCCACGTCGAACATCCCGACCCCTTTGCGCGCCGTCTTCACGGCCGCGTCGGCGGACGACTCGAAGACGAGCACCGGGCCCGAGTCGGCCACTGCCTCCTCGATCAGCGCCCGTGAGGTGACGCTGCCGACCTCCTCGTCGCCGTTCAGCACGAGGCGCACGCTCGGGCGCGGGAGGTTGAGCCCGTCGACGAGCGCGAGCGCGTGCGCGAACTGCACGAGCCCGGCCTTCATGTCGAATGCGCCGGGGCCGGTGATCCGATCGCCGTCGACGCGCGCGGGGCGCTCCGCGGTCGTGCCGGCAGGCCACACCGTGTCGTAGTGACACAGCACGGCGACCCGACCCCTGCTCCCGGAGACCAGCGGGGCCGGATAGTCCAGCACGCGGTGTGGGGCGGCGTCCTGCCCGCCGACGGCGACCCGCCGGGCGGCGGGCCCCACGGTGCTCTCGAGCCACCCCTCGATCGCCTCGACGCCGGAGCGCAGCAGAGCGAGGTCGTCGGACGGCGTCTCCAGGTCGACGAGTGCGACGAGATCCGCGATGAGCGCCTCCCGTCGCGCTGCGGCGCCCTCCGCGAGAGCCTTGGCGACGTCGATGGGGGCACCGCTCACTGGGCCACCGCTCCCGCCAGCCGCACGAGCAGCCCCTCGGACATCTCGTCCTCGCCCCGTTCGAGCCTCAGGATGGACTCGACGAGGGCCGTGAGGGCGGGCACGGCCATGCCTGCCGATTCGGCGCGCGCGATCACCGGGCCGTAGTGCACAGGGACCTCGGTCGGCCGCTTGCGCACGGCGATGTCCCGCCAGATGCCGGAGCGCGTCTTCGACTGGGTGGACAGCCAGGCGACAAGGGCATCGAAGGCGGCCTCCGTCGTCTCGCTCGCCGCCTGCCGGGCGAACGCCCCCGGCTCGAACGCGTCGAACGCCTCCAGGCGGATCCCCTCGTGGGCCGCCACGTCGGCCACCTCGCGCGACAGCTCGAGCATGACCGGCCGATGGCGATCGATCACCGAGCTCATGTCGTCGTCGGCGAGCGAAGTCGCGGTGAGCATCGCGCCGAAGGAGAGCTTGGACCACAGGTAGCCGTCCACGTTGTCGGTGACCACAGGGCTGCCCCAGTGCGACAGGTCGGCCGCGAGCTCCCGCACGCGGTCGCTCGCCCCGCCGGAGAACTCGCCGAGCGCCATGGCGCCGTGGCCGCCGTCCTTGATGACGCCGGGCTCGATCACATCGGCGAACAGGTCGACGAACGCGGCGACGGTGCGCTCCGGGCCGACGTGGGCCGCGATGACCGGCTCGTTCAGGCCGTTCTGCAGGGAGGCGACGAAGCCGTCCGGCGGGAGCCGCTCCGCGATCCAGGCGCTCGCCGACTCCGTGGCGAGCGCCTTCGTCGCGAGAATCACGCGCCCCAGAGGGGCGGGCGCGTCGTCGAGGCCGTAGACCGGGATCCGGGCGGTGGTCGCACCGTCCGGGGTCATCAGCACGAGGCCGTTCCGGCGGATGGCGTCGACGTGCGCGGGATCGGCGTCGACCAGCTGGACGGGCACGCCCGCGGCATCGAGGTGCACGGCCAGCGTGCCGCCGATCGCCCCCGCCCCGACGATGGTGTACTTGGCGGCCCGCGGCCCGTCCTGCGCGATCATGCGTTCCTCTCCGCTCCGGTGATCCGTGTCGTGTCCTCCCCGGGGGAGGGCCAGCTGAGGGGCAGCCCCAGCGCGCCGGTCGAGGAGCCGCCGTCGACGCGCAGCACTGTGCCCGTGACCCAGGAGGCGTCGTCGCTCGCGAGCCAGAACACGGCGCGTGCGATGTCGTCCGGCTCGCCCACGCGGCCGAGTGGGTTGGGGGAGACGGCCGACGCGTACTCCTCGGTCACCCGGTTGACCTCGCTCGCGACCGCGACGAAGCCCGGCGAGACCGCGTTGACCCGGATGCCGTGGGGCCCGAGCTCGAGCGCGGAGGCGCGGGTCGCCATCTCGAGGCCGGCCTTCGAGGTGCTGTAGGGCGCCGCGCCGGGCCGTGCTCGCAGCGCCGCTCCGGAACCGATGTTGACGACCACGGGCTTGCGGGCCTCCGCTATCGCCCGGCGGGCGAGCGCGACGGTGAGCAGCACCGGGGCGCGCAGATTCAGGTCGAGCACGGAGTCCCAGATCTCGGCGTCGAGCTCGAGGAAGGGCGTCGCCGGGTAGACGCCCGCAGCGCTCACCAGCACATCGATCGGAGCCCTCGCCCAGGCGTCCGCGACCACGCTCTCAGCGGCGTGCGGATCACGCAGGTCGCTCACGATCGTGCCCGGGCGCAGCGCGCCCTCCGCCTCCACCTCGGCGAGGGCCGTGGCCAGCGCGTCGGCGCGGAAGTCGACGAGGGTGACGATGTCGCCCGCCGAGGCGAACCTTCGCGCCGTGCCCTTGCCGATGCCGCTGGCCCCTCCGGTGACGACCACATGCCGTGCCGTCACGCGAGCACTTTGCCCTTGGTCTCGGGCATCGTGAGATAGACGACGAGTCCGATGGCCGCGGCGATCGCGCAGTAGAGCCAGACGAGACCGCCGAGTCCGGCGCCGCTCATCCAGGTCGTGATGTACGGCGCGGTGCCGCCGAAGATCGCGACGGCGAGGGCGTAGGGCAGCCCGACGCCGGTCGCGCGCACCTCGGGCGGGAACTGCTCGGCCATGATCACCGCGCAGTTGGCCGAATAGCCGAGCAGGAGGATCAGACCGATGACCTCGATGATGAAGAGCGACCAGAACGTGCCCTGCAGGAAGGTGAAGGCCGGCCACGCGAAGAGCAGGAAGCCGCCGGCGAAGATCGACATCGTCGTCTTCCGGCCGATCTTGTCCGAGACGATCCCCGCCACGGGCAGCAGGGCGATGAACACGAGCATGCCGATCACGTTGGCGAGCAGGGACTCGTTCAGCGGGATTCCGCGCGTGACGTGCGCGAAGGTGGGCATGTACGAGACCCACATGTAGTAGAGCAGGGTGCCGGCGATGGTGACCCCGAACACGCGGAGGGTGGCGCCGGGGTGGTCGCGGAACATCGCCACGACCGCGTTGCTCCGTCGGATCGACTGCTGCGCGTCGGCCTCTCGGCGCGAGGTGAACGAACCGGTCTCGGCGACCGAGGTCCGCAGCCACAGACCGACGAGGCCGAGCAGGGCGCAGAAGACGAAGCCGATCCGCCAGCCCCAGAGGCTCAAGGCGTCGCCGGCCACCGTCGAGGTGATGACGTAGCCGACGAGCGATGCCAGGAGGGTGCCCGCGCCGACGGACACCTGCTGCCAGGATCCGGCGAAAGCCCGGCGCCGCGGTGCCGCGGATTCGACGAGGAACGCGGAGGACGAGCCGAACTCGCCGCCCGCGGAGAAGCCCTGGACGAGTCGCGCGAGCAGCAGGAGGATCGGCGCGCCGAGGCCGATGACCGAGTAGGCGGGCGTGAGGCCGATGACGAGCGACGCCCCCGCCATGAGCCCGATGCTGAGCATGAGGCCCTTCTTGCGTCCGTGCCTGTCGGCGTACGCGCCGAGCACGGCGGCGCCCACCGGCCGCATGACGAAGCCGACGGCGAAGATCGCGAGCGTCGACAGGAGCGCCGCGGCCGGGTCGCCCGCAGGGAAGAACTGGGGGGCGAAGACGGAGGAGAAGGTCGTGTACACGGCCCAGTCCACCCACTCCACCGTGTTGCCGATGGAGCCGGCGACGATCGCCTTCTTGCCGAGGGAGGACAGGCGCACGCCGTCGGGGACGGCCGAGTCGGGGAGCGGCAGAGCGATGGGATCAGCCATGAGGTTCAGTCCAATGGGTCCGAGGAGGGCAGGGGTCGGGCCGCGAGCCCGGGGGCGACGTGGGCCGCCAGGTCCGCGTGGGTGGTCATCCAGACGTCCTTGTGGGATCGGATGTGGCGCAGCAGGTCGTCGAGCACCACGAGTCGCGAGCGGTGGCCGATGATGTGCGGATGCATCGTCAGCTGGAAGACCCCGCCGTCTGCATAGGCGGCGTCGAACTCGTCCTTCCAGATCTGGCCGAGCTGTCGGGGCGGCATGTAGGGCCGCAGGCTCTGGAAGCGCTCCATCATGAGGACGGGAGCGTCGTCCCGGATCCACTCCACGGGGATCTCGACGATGCCCGTGGGGCGGCCTCGGTCGAGCAGCTCGTAGGGGTCGTCGTCCGCCATGAGCGAGGAGTCGTAGCGGAAGCCGAGCTGGACGATGACGTCGAGCGTGGAGTCGGAGAAGTCCCACGACGGCGTGCGGATGCCGGAGGGCGTGATCCCCGTCTGCGAGCGAAGCACCTCCACCGCTCGGCTCAGCAGGTCGAGCTCCTGGTCGAACGACAGCAGCGTGTTGCGCTCGTGGATCCAGCCGTGCACGGCGACCTCGTGGCCGCGCGCGACGTATCGCGGCGCCTCCTCCGGGTCGAGCAGCGCGCACACCGCGGGGATGTAGAAGGAGGCGGGCGTCTCCCACCGCTCCAGCAGCTCGAGGATGCGCGGCACGCCCACCCTGCGTCCGAACTCGCCCTGCGCCATCTTGCCGGGCGACGTGTCGCCGTCCCTCAGCGACGGGGTCTCGTGGTCGGAGTCGAACGAGAGGGCGACCGCGGCTCGTGCTCCGTCCGGCCAGCGATCCGGGCCGGCGGGCAGCAGGGACCGCCCCGCCCGGACCTTGCCCACGTGGCCGCGCCAGGTCCCCTCGTCCCATTGCCAGGGAGCCTGTTCGCCCGCTGCGTCGCTCATCGGATGAAACGTCCTTCCTTCACGCGGCTCCACATCCGCTTGTGAGTGGTCATCTGGATCGCCACGTCCACCTCGCGGACGCCCGGCAGCGCCCCGAGCACGGTCGTGTCGAACTCGTAGATCGCGCCGACGTTCGGCAGGAAGGCCTGCGCGACCAGGTTGTAGCGGCCGGCGGTGGCGGCCGCGTAGGCGACCGAGGGATGGCCGGCGAGGTGGCGTGCGGCCTCGCTGAGGCGATCGGGCGCGACCGAGGCCCACACGGTGAGCTGCGTGCCCAGGCCGAACAGCTCGGGGGCGACGAGGGGTCCGATGCGTATCCGTCCGCTCGAGATGAGCGCGTCGAGGACGCGCTTGACGACCACCTCGCCCAGGCCGACGGCGCGGGCGAGCTCCACGAGGGGCACGCGGCCGTCGTCGATGAGCTGCTCGAACACGGCGCGCTCGAGCCCGGTCGCGGACGCGCTGAGCGGTGGCACGCCTTCATCGACCGCCGGGTCCGGCACGGCGGCGTTGGGCGCCGTCGTCGTCTCGCTGTCGTCACCCACCGAGGATGCGAGGACGCCGGGAAAGGCGGAGAAGGGCACCGTGAAGGTGCGCAGGACCGTGAGCGCCTCGGTGCGGATCCCGTTGCCGACGAAGAGCTCGCCGAGAAGCCGTTCGAGCTGCCGGTGGTCGCTCACGACCAGTTGCGCCACGACGTCCGCCGAGCCCGTGAGCGTGGCGAGGAAGCGCACCTCGTCGCGCTCGGCAAGCCGCGCGACGAGGGAGGTCACGTCGGCCGATCCGCAGACGACGCGGACTTCCACCGACAGGCCGAAACCGGAGGCGAGCACGTCGCTGGCGGCGATGACCTTGACACAGCCCGCATCGCGGAGGCGCTGGTAACGACGTTGCGCGGTCGAGCCGGAGCAGCCCGCTGCCGCACCGATCGCTCCCCACGAGGCGCGTCCGTTGGCCGCCAGCGCCGACAGGATCGCACGGTCGAGCACGTCCAGCTCGAGGTGCACGCTCCTCGAGTCGTCGGCAGGAATCGACATGTGCAGAGACTAATCACCCACACATCGGGACTGCAACGAACGGATTCCGCATCCAATCGCGTCGTAACACGGGAATCGTGCATGCCTGGTGGATCGTCCGTCGTTCTGCCGCAGCGCGATCATGCCCCCGCGTGGCGAGCCGGGCGCCGGAGCATCGCACCGTTGCCGATGGAGCGCGCGACCGTCGAGCCGACGCGGACGACCCGATCCAGGTCGCCGCGCGCGTTCCGGTGATTGGGGGTCCGGGTCAGTGCAGGGGACACGCTTCGATGTCGGCGCGAGACAGTCGGAGCGCTTCGTGCTGCGGGTTGACGATCAGGCCGGGGAGGCCGAGATCGATCGCCCGCACCGCGAGCGTGCGCAGGTGCACGATCGACGCGCGCGGGGACCGGGAGCCCGGCTGCGTCCCGCTCCACGCCGCGGCCAGGTCGGCGTCGCTGAACACCGGAAGCCAGTCGTCCATGTCGCTCCCGCCGGAGCGAAGGCGCAGCCCGACCGGCCCGCCCCGGCTCGGCGTGTACGCGCCGTAGCGCAGGAGAACGGGGATGAACGTGCGAGGCTCGCGTCTCGCCTCGCGGAACTGGCGAACCATCGTGCGGGTCAGCAGTGGCAGCCGGCCCGTCTCCGCAGCCGCCGCCTCGCGCGCCTCATCCAGCGAATCCACGAGTCTGGTGAACGGGTGCGTCGGGTCGCGGGGGCCGTTCCCGTCGGCGAGCAGATGCGCGAGGTCCGCGGCGCGAGGACCCGAGAGGGGCCCCTGCCCGCCCAGCGCGTCTCGCGCGAGTCGCAGGACGTCCAGGATGTGCCGCTTCGCGCCCGGGTCCAGGTGCTGCTCGCCGGGTGCATCGCGGAGCCGCGTCAGCTCACGTTCGAGCCGACGCAGGAGCGCCTCGTACTCCGTGACAGCGCTCATGGCTCGTTCTGCGATCCGGCGGTCGCTCGCGCACGCGTGTGCCTCATCGCCTCCAGGCTATGCACGTGCCGCGGATCGCACGGACGCAACGTCGAGGTGTTCAGCACCGACCACCCCGGCGAGGACCACCCCGACCGGACCCGTCGTAGGCTTCGCCGTTCGCGGCTGTCGGGGGTGCGCCGCAGAATGACTGCGGGACACAGGCTGGAGTGCGAGAGGGGTATGAGGGTGTGGCAGTGGCTGGCAGGCATTCCTGAGGTCGTCGAGAGGTGGAACAAGCAGGGCGGGGCCCTCTATCTCGCCCTCACGAGCCTGGCGGCTTGGCTGGTCCTCGCCTCCACCGAGACGGGGCTGCGCCCGTCCGAGGTGCTCGCGCGGGTCGCGGACCTCCTCGGGGTCGTCCCCCTGGCGCGATGGTTGACCGCGGATGCGCCGCCGGCGCTCACGGGGTCGTCCGAGGTCGTGCGGTCGGCTGCGATGACGGTCGTTGCGCTCGTGGCGATCGTCCTCGCGGTCCGCGTTCTCGCGCGCGCGGGGCGCAGCGGCATGACGACGGAGGCCGCCGTGGTGATGTCGTCTCGCTCTGTCGCCACACCCTGGCTGCTGCTGGTGGTCGCTGCCCAGCAGGAGCCCTTCCACGAGCTCGTCCGACGAGCCGCACCGCTGCTCCTGTCCGCAGGCGCGATCTGCGTGTCAGCCGCTGCAGCGTGCTGGCTGGTGCTGCGCATGCTGGCTCATCGGCTCGAAGCGCGGCCGCTTGCCGAGGCGGCGGGCAGGTTCGCGGAGCAGCTTCCGCGCGGTGCCGCGGCGCTTCTCGTGCTTCCCGGAGGCATGGTGCTGTCGTGGCTGGGCCCGATCCTGATCGTCGCCCGATGGGCATTCCCGATGGAGCCAGATCGTCTTCGCGCCGCCGAACGCGAACGGGCAGAGCGGGAGGCCGTGCCCACGGGCGCAGCGAGCCCCGTCCTGCTCGCCTCGCATGGTGCGACGCAGCGGTAGTCCGCGCCAGCGCCCTGCGGGGCACGAGCCGTCAGTCGCCCGTCGCCGCGAGCGCGTCGGCGACCGGGTGCACGAGGACGGCGAACGGCAGGTCGAGCGCGGCGTGGACGAACGTCGAGTCAGCGCTCGATCTCGGCCCAGTGGAAGTACCCCTGCGTTCCCGCCCCGTCGAACGGGTCGGCGAACTCCTGCGGCGTCGAGCAGCCGCGCTCGATGAGCTCGATCTTGAGACCCGAGGGAGCGCGGAGGATCGTCGTGCGCACGCCGGCCTCGGCCATCGCGAGCTCCTCCTCCACCTCCGTCAGGCCGAGCGCGTCGGCGTAGAAGCGGCGCTGCGCGTCGAGGTCGGCAACGGACAGGCCCACGTGGTCGAACGCGAAAGTCGTCATGGGATGATCCCCTATTGTTAATGACGTTTATATTTGTAGTCGGCCGGGCTTGGTGAACGCTGTTAACATGGCCGGCATGGCGACGACCTCTGGCCGGCACGGCGGCTACCACCACGGGGATCTGCGCAACGCGCTCGAGCGGGCCGCGCTCGAGCTCGTCGCGCAGAACGGGGTGCACGGCTTCACCCTGGCCGAGGCGAGCCGGCGCGCGGGCGTGAGCGTCGCGGCGCCCTTCCGCCACTTCGCGAGCAAGGAGGCGCTGCTCGTCGCCCTCGCACTCCGCGGGTACCAGGAGCAGGAGCGCCGCTTCGCCGCCGCGATCGTCGCGACGGACGACCCGGTCGAGCAGCTCGCCGCGTTCGCCGTCGCCTACGTGCGCTTCGCCGTCGAGCAGCGCCCGCTCTTCGAGATCAACTTCCGCGCGGGCCTCGACAAGTCCCGCTACCCCGAGCTGGAGGCGGCGGGAGGCGAGGTGCTGAGGGTCTTGAATGGACCGGCGGGGGAGCTGCGCCCGCACCCGGCGGATGCCCTCGCCCTCGTCCACGCCGTCGGAGCGGTGGCGCACGGCTACGCGTCCTTCCTCCACGAAGGCGTCTTCGGCACTGGGGAGGACGCCGTCGCGCGCGCGGAGGAGGGCGCGCGCGCCGCGGCCCGGGCGCTGGCACGCGGTCGCCCGTAGGAGAGCCGAGAGAGGCGCGCCACGACGAGCGCGGTCGGCGTCGCCGCGGTCCCCGAGCGCGGAGCGGATCCGGGCTCCCGTCGGCGGCCTCATACGCGGCCGGCCGCGCGGCTGGACCAGGCGAAATACGCATACACAGTCGGCGGACGGGCTCCCGGGCCGACACTGGTCGTGCGGGGTCGGGCGCCGTTGGAGCCCGGATCCTGCCGAGACCGTCCCCGGAACGCGCGGTCGCCATCGCGGCAGCCACCGAAAGGAACACGACAATGACCCCGAGCCACGACACCATCGCCCCGTTCTCCTCGAACGCCGACTTCGACTTCGAGATCCGCAACGTCCTCGGCCAGAGCGTCGGCGGCGGCTCCGAGCCCGGCGAGGTGCTCGTCGCGACGGCGGGAATCCGCAAGGGGGACCACGTCGCGTGGTACCGCGCCTGGCACGAGCTCGCGGAGCGCACCGCGCAGGCCGCAGCCGCATCGGAGAGGGGCGGCCACCGCGTGAGCGCCGCCCGCGCCTACCTGCGCGCGTCCACCTACTTCGGGGTGGCCGTCAACGCAGCGAGCTCACTCCCGGAGTCCGCCGAGCTCGTCCCGACCTTCCGGGAGCAACGGGACGCGTGGGAGTCGTTCGTCGCGAACACGCCCGCGACCGTGCAGCGCGTCGACATCCCGTACGAGTCCTCGTCGCTGCCGGGCTGGTTCTTCCGGGCCGCCGCAGCGCCGACGCCCACGCTCGTGCTCGTCAACGGCAGTGACGGCTCACTCGCCGGCCTGTGGGCTTCGACGGGGGCCGCGGCGCTCGAGCGCGGCTACCACGTCCTCGTCTTCGACGGGCCCGGGCAGCAGTCGCAGCTCTTCGAGCGGAACGTGCCGTTCCGTCCCGACTGGGAGCACGTGCTCACTCCCGTCTACGACTTCGTCGCGGCGCTCGACGGCGTCGACGCGTCGAGGATCGCCGTCTACGGCATGAGCCAGGGCGGCTACTGGGTCGCCCGCGCGATCGCCGTCGAGCACCGCTTCGCCGCGGCCATCACCGATCCGGGCGTCGTCGACGTCTCGTCGTCGTGGACCTCGCAGCTGCCGAAGAGCCTGGTCGGGCTGCTCGAGAAGGGAGAGGACCGCACGTTCGACGAGGAGATGCGCCTCGGCATGCGCTTCTCCCCGGAGACCGCGCGCACCTGGCTGTTCCGCACTCGCCCGTACGGCACCGAAGGGTTCGCCGCGACGGTCCGGGCGGTGCGCGACTATGTGGTGACCGACGACGTCGCCGCGCGGATCACGACCCCGCTCCTCATCACGAGCCCGGAGGGCGAGCAGTTCTGGCCCGGTCAGGCGGAGCGGCTCGCGCAGCTCGCCTCATCCGTCTCGACCCTCGTGCGCTTCACGGCTGCCGAGGGCGCGGACGAGCACTGTCAGCCGCTCGCCCGCACCCTCACGGCGCAGCGCATGTTCGACTGGCTCGACGACCGGATCCCCGCCTCGGCGGCCTCCGCCTGAGACGAGCGGGTCGGCTAGCCCCGGGCGAGCGCCCACCAGATGAGCAGGAGGGTGGCGAGGAACCCGCACATGTAGTTGAGCAGCAGGAACCGCCGCCAGCCGCGGTTCGCGAGCCCGGAGTCCGCGTCGCTTACCGAGCGATAGGGCAGCGCCGCGGCGATGTACGGCAGCACGAGCGTCGCCGCGAGGGGCCCCGGCCACGGGGTGAGGAGGGTGAGCGCTCCCGCGAGCGCCCACAGCCCGATCGCCGTGCGCACCGTCGCGGCGGCGCCGAGCACGGTGGCGATCGAGGCGATGCCGCCCTCGCGGTCGGGGACGATGTCCTGCACCGCGCCGAAGGCGTGACTCGCCATGCCCCACGCGAAGAACGCGACGAGCAGCAGCACGAGGCCCGTCGTCGGCCTGGCGTGCGCGAGCGCGAGCCCGAATACCGCGGGGGATACGAAGTGCGTGCTCGAGGTCACCGAGTCCAGGATCGGGATCTCCTTGAAGCGAAGCCCGGTCACCGAGTACGCGGCGACCGCGAACAGGCTCACCGCGAGCACGATCCCGGAGAGCACGGAGCCGACGGCCAGGAGGTAGACGACGAACGGGAGGCACAGCGCGATCGCCGCGACGATCGTCGCCCGATGGCGGGTCGGCGGCAGCAGCGCGCCCTCGATGCCGCCCTTGCGGGCATTGCGCAGGTCCGACGCGTAGTCGAACACGTCGTTCACGCCGTACATCGCGAGGTTGTACGGCACGAGGAAGAACACCGTGCCGACGACGAGGGTCGCATCGACCGCGCCGGTCGTGAGCACGTAGGCGGCCGCGAAGCCGAACGCGGTGTTGATCCAGCTGAGCGGCCGGGAGGAGAGGAGCAGCTGGCGCGGCAGCGAGGGGGCGGATGCCGCGCTCATCGCTCCTCGTCGTCCGGGCGCCGCGGGAAGAGGTTCCACACGCCCGTGCACAGGAGGCCCGCGGCGAGCGGGTAGGCGAAGTCCTCGACCGGCGCGAGGCCGACGCGCCAGCCGAGCAGCGAGTCGTGCGCGTAGGAGAACAGGTCGGCGGCGATCATGAGCGAGTCGAAGGTCGCCGTGAGGGCGACGACCGCGAGGAGGCAGATCGTGAGCGCGAGGCCGTGCCGCCGTCGGGCGCGACGCCAGGCGACGGCCTGCACGGCCGCGGCGACGACGAGGAAGCACGCGGCGAGCAGCGCGTACGAGGTCACCGGCCCGTCGCCCTTCCGCGTCTCGTGCGCGGTCGGGCGAGCAGTCGGAGCGCGCCCGTGTAGCACGTCATCGTCACCTGGCAGAGGAAGAGCAGGAAGACCGGCTCCTCGAGGGGCAGGCCGGGGGCGAGCAGGATGCCGGTCGCGATCGCGCTCGGGCCGTTCAGGAAGATCCCCGCGGCGATGCCGCTCACGTCCCAGCAGAGCAGGAACGACGCGCCGACGAGCACGACGAGCGTCGCGCGCACGGGACGGTCCCACAGGAAGAGGCGCCACCGGGCGTCGACGAGCGCGACGCATCCGATCGCGACGACGAGCGCGGCGAGGTAGAGGACGCTCACGCTCGCCCGACCGTCGGCTCGGGCTCGGGCAGGGGAGCGGAGGACCGGTCGCCGCGCACGGCCTTCGCCACGAGCTCCGCGCTGATGAGGCACATCGGCAGGCCGATGCCCGGGATGGTCGTCGCCCCCGCGTAGAGCAGCCCGTGCACGCGACGCGAGCGGATCCGCCCGCGGAGGAACGCGCTCTGCCGGAGCGTGTGCCCCGGGCCGAGCGCGGACCCGCGCCAGGAGTGGAGGTCGCGGGCGAAGTCGGCCGGACCGACCGTGCGGCGCACGACGACGCGTCGCGCGAGGTCCGGCACGCCGCTGCGGCGCGCGAGCTCCGCGATCGCGCGGTCCGCGACGGCCTCCACCGCGGGGCTCCCCGCGCCGTCGACGCCGCCGAAGCCGATGCCGACGTCGGCGGGGACCGGCACGAGCAGGAACAGGTTCTCGTGTCCGGCGGGAGCGACGCCCGGGTCGGTCGCGCTCGGCATGCACGCGTAGAACGACGCGGGGTCCGGCACCGAGGGGTGCGCACCGAGCACGGCGTCGAAGTTGCGGTCCCAGTCGGCCGCGAACGCGAGCGTGTGGTGGCGCAGCCCGGGCAGCCGGCCGCGCACCCCGAGCATGGCGAGGACGGCTCCGGGACCCGGCTGGGCCGTCCTCCAGTGGCGCTGCGAGCGCTCGCGGAGCGGCGGCGGCAGAAGCTCGGCGTCGCTGTAGTGCGCGTCGACCGTCGACACGACGAGGTCGGCGTGCTCCTCGACGAGCGCGCCCTCCTCGCGAACCGCGAGCCCGACCGCTCGGCCGTCCTCGACGAGGATCCGCTCGACGGGCGTCGCGGTGCGGATCGTCGCCCCCGCTCGCTCGGCGAGGCGCGCGACGCGATCGATGAGCGCGCCGAAGCCGCCCAGGGGGTAGAGGACGCCGTCCGCGAGGTCGAAGCGGCTCATGAGGTGGTACAGGCTCGGCGCCGTGCGCGGCGAGGCGCCGAGGAACACCGCCGGGTAGCCGAGGATCTGCCGCAGGCGGGGATCCCGCACGGTCCGCGCGACGCGCCCGTGCAGCGACTCGAGCAGCAGCCGCGCGAGCGTTCCCGGCCGGCGGAGCACGGGCGGTGCGAGCAGCGACGCGGCGCGCGAGAAGTCGGTGTAGAGGAAGTGCCGCATCGCGAGCTCGTAGCTCGCGTCGGCCGAGTCGAGGTAGCGGGCGAGCGCGGCGCCCGCGCCCGGCTCGATCGCCTCGAACTGGGCGATGCTGTGCGCGCGGTCCGCACGGACGTCGATCGGCTCGTCGACGCCCTCGAAGAACACGCGATAGCCGGGATCGAGGCGCCGCAGGTCGAGCTCGCGACCGGCAGACGTGCCCATGAGGCGGAAGAAGTGCTGGAACACCTCTGGCATGAGGTACCACGACGGGCCGGTGTCGAAGCGGAACCCGCGCGTCTCCCACACGCCCGCGCGCCCGCCGACGCGAGGGGCGGCCTCGAAGGCCGTCACGGCGTGCCCGTCGCGCGCGAGCAGCGCCGCGGCTGCGAGCCCCGAGATGCCGGCGCCGACGACGGCGACGGTGCTCATCGCTCCTGGCCCCGGCGCAGCAGGGCGCTCGCGGCGAGCGCGGCCTTGCGGGCGGCGGCGACCCGCACGCGCCGCGCGACGATGGTCTGCGCGGGCGTCCGCCGAAGCTGCGCGGACAGCTCGCGATAGATCGCGTGCGCGGCGGCGACGGCGCGGCGGCTCGAGGGGGGCAGCTCCGGGATCACGGCGGCGGCCTGTGCGAGGCGTGCGTCGATGTCGTCGAGGATGATGTCGCGCTGCGCGTCGGTGAAGGTCGCCGGCTCGACGCCCGGGAAATAGCGCCGCCCGCGGTCGAGCGCGTCCTCGCCGATATCGCGCAGGAAGTTCACGCGCTGGAACGCCGAGCCGAGGGCCCTCGCCGCGAGCGACCACCGCGCATCGCGCGCGTCGTCCGCGGGAAGGCCGCAGCTGAAGCAGCGCAGGCACATGAGCCCCACGACCTCGGCGGAGCCGTAGACGTACTCGTCGAGCTCCCGTGCGCGGGTGAACGCGATGGGGGAGAGGTCGCGCCGCATGGCGGCGAAGAACGGGCGCGTGAGCTCCGTGCCGATCCCCGTCGCCCTCGCCGTGCGGGCGAAGGCGTGGACGACGAGGTTCGCGCTGTACCCCAGGCCGATCGCCCGCTCCGTCTCCTCCTCGAGCCGGTCGAGCGCCTCGCGGCACGCGTCGCGGTCGAGGCCCGCCTCCGCCGCGGGGCCGTCGACGATCTCGTCGGCGATGCGCACGAGGGCGTACACGTCGGCGACGCGCGCGCGCACCGCCGGGGCGAACAGACGGCTGGCCAGTCCGAAGGACGTCGAGTACGCCTGCAGCAGGCGCGCCGAGCTCCGCTCGGCGGTGCGGTCGTAGAGCGGGAGCCCCGTCGTGGCCGTCATCGCACGCGCTCCGCGGCGCTCGCGGCGATCGCGGTGAGGGCCTCGGCGAGCGGAGGCGGCAGGTGCGCCTGCCGGATGGCGGCGACGGCGTCCGCGGAGGCGCCCGCGACGAACGCCTCGACCGTCGCACGCGCTCCGCTCAGCTCGATCGCCGCGCGCAGCGTCGCCGCCCCGCTCTCGTCCAGCTCGGGATCGCCGAAGAGGGCGGACGCCTCCCTCCACAGCTCGTGCTCGCGCGCGGCCGCGATGAGCAGCGTGCGCTTGCCCTCCCGCAGGTCGGAGAGCGCCGACTTGCCCGTGACGCTCTCGTCGCCGAAGACGCCGAGCAGGTCGTCGCGGGCTTGGAACGCGAGGCCGAGATGGCGGCCGATGCGCGCGAGGGAGGTCGCGACGGTCGGGTCGGCGCCCCCGAGGAGCGCGCCCGCCTCGAGCGGAGCGCAGAACGAGTACTGGGCGGTCTTGCCGTCCATGAGGGCGAGGATGTCGTCCGCGTCCGCCTCGGGCGCGAGGGAGGCGAGCACGTCGGCGTGCTCCCCGCGCGCGGTCGCGAACAGCGCGTCGTCGATCACGCGGATGAGCGCACGGCGCACGCCGCCGGGGGCGTCGAGCTCGCCGACGAGCCGGTACGCGCTCGAGATGAGCAGATCGCCCATGAGGATGCCGCACGCCTCGCCGCACGCGAGCGCGCGCTGGGGCGGCGCGCCGAGACGGGCGGCGGCCGCGGCGCTCCGCGCGATCACGTTGGGGCCGCCGCGACGGTACAGGTCGTGGTCGATCACGTCGTCGTGCAGCAGGAACGCGGTGTGCAGGAGCTCGAAGGCGGTCGCCAACGACACGGCGTCCCGGCTGCGCCCATGCGCGCCGGCGAAGGCGTCGTGCGCGAGCAGGACGAGGCGCGGGCGCAGGAGCTTGCCGCCGATCGAGGAGGCGCGAGCCGACTCCCACAGCTCGCGGTAGGCGGGATGCGCGGCGCGCCCGACGGCGTCGTCGAAGAAGGCGTCGAGCTGACGGACGACCTCGTCGACGCCCCACCGCGGCATGGTGTCGACGATCATGGGACCCTCCGCGGCGCGCGCTCGATGACGTCTGACCGGCCGGCGGGATCGACCCGGCGGAGCTCCGCGGCCTCGTCGGGTTCCGGTCGCGGAGGATCGTCGCTATGCACCCGCTCTCCTCTTCGATAGCCAGGTGAGTGATGTTCCAGGCGAGCAGTAAACCATACGAGATCGCGCCCGGTCACGCGTCGTGAGCCTTCTGTCAGGGGGCGTCCCGCGCGTGCTCCGCCGCGGCTGACGACCGGCCCGACCCGGCCCGCTCGCACCGGCATCGCCGGCGGCGGCCGGTGGCCACGTGGTCGGCGGTGCGCTACTCGCTCTCGCCGGCCGCCTGGCTCACGCTGATGCGCGCCGCGATCTCCGCGGCCGCCTTCGTGAGCACGGGCACGGCCCGTCTCTCGAAGTCCTCGTCTACGCGCAGCGTCGGGCCGGACACCGAGAGCGCGGTGGGGGTCGGCGCGTGCGGGATCGGCACGGCGATGCAGCGCACACCGAGCTCCTGCTCGCCGTCGTCGACGGCGTAGCCGCGGCGCCGGCACACCGTCAGGTCCTCGAGCAGGCTCTCGAGCGTGCCGTGACTGTGCTCCGTCGGGGTGGGCATCCCCATGCGCGAGACGATCCCGCGCACCGTCTCGTCGTCGAGCTGGCTGAGGATCGCCTTGCCGACGCCCGTGTCGTGCACGTTCACTCGGCGCCCCACCTCGGTGAACATGCGCATCGAGTGACGTGACGGCACCTGCGCGATGTAGCTGACCATGTCGCCGTCGAGCACGGCCATGTTCGCGGTCTCCTCGAGCTCGTCCACGACCTCGGCGAGGACGGGCAGCGAGGCCGCGCCGAGCTGGCGCACGGCGCTCTCGCCGATCGGGATCAGGCGAGGTCCGAGCGCGTACCGTCGCCCCGGGAGCCTGCGCACGTACCCGCGGTTCGCGAGGGTGCGCAGCAGCCGGTGAATGGTCGGCAGCGGCAGCCCGGAGACGGACGCGAGCTCGCTGAGGGATTTCGTGCCGTCGCCCGTGGAGAGGATCTCGAGCAGGTCGAGCACGCGCTCGACCGACTGCACGCCGCCGGCGCGCTCGACCGTGCCGGCCTTCGCCTCCGACTGCCGTGATCTCGCCGTCGACTCCACCGATCCGGCCGTCATCGTGCCATCCTCTCCTGCGGACGCCGTCGCGGCAGCCACGCCGATGGCCGGCGGCAACGTGACCACACTATTCCACTATGCGAAAACCATCATCGCACGCAGCGGAGGAGGTGTGGCCCGAGCGTGAGAGCGTGCCGCGCGGCCGGCATCACGCCCCTGGTCCGACCACGACGATCTCGTGGTCGACGATGGGGGGCACCGTGAACCGCGCCGTGCCGTCGCCGATCGCGGCGTCGAGCCGGACGTCGGCGACGAGCGCGTGCGCGGCACCGCCGGTGAGGGCGGGATGCGTGAGCCGCACGGTGAGCGCCTCCGTCGGCAGGGCCTCGGCGAGCGTGCCGGGGATCGGGGACGGCGCCGCGACGTTGACGAGGTGCAGGATGAGCCGCCCCTCCTGCTGGTAGACGTTGCAGTCCACCTGCCCTGCGCCCGTGACCTCGAGCATGGACTGCCCGCCGAGCTGCCAGCGGACGGCGTTCGCGATGAGCGTGAGGTGGTCGGGGCGCAGCTCGCGTCCCGCGCTGCGATCGAAGTCGGCCGCGAAGTAGACGACTGCCGCGCCGTTCGGCAGGCGGCGCGCGGTGATCGCGGGGATCGTCGTCGGCGTGGACGGCAGCCACGCGAACTCCGGCGGGTAGAACGGGAACGGCTCCACGTAGGTGCCGAGCACAGCGGCGTCGGTCGCCTCGACGCGCTCGAGCCGGCCGCCGAAGCTCACGATGTCCGTCTTCTCGAGCGTCGCGAAGATCGCAGCGACGTCGTCGGCGGTGATGCCGGCCGTGCGCGCGGTGCGGTCGAAGCGCACGTAGTCGTGCCGGTCCCACACCTCGATGTCCGAGCCGAGCGGCTGGTCGCTGCCGGTCGCCTCGCCGAGCGAGCGCACCCCGAGGAGGTCTGCGAGCAGGAAGTCCTCGCGGGGCTGCCCCTCGTCGTCCTTGAGGCTCGTCGAGCCCGTCGCGAGGACGGAGACGCCGCGGTCGACGAGCGCGCGGACCGCGTCGGCCTCCGCCGGCGTCATGACGGCGAGGTCGGGCAGGACGAGGACGCGGACGCTCTCGCCGAGCGTCGCGAGGTCGTCGATGTGCACCGGGATGTAGGGAATGCGCGCGCGAGAGAGAGCGGTGACGACGCCGCGGTACGGGTTGACGGCGCGGTTCTGCACGTCGTCGGTGCCGTGGAACGCGTTGTTGGCCTCGGCCCACGCGACCGCCACCTGCGCGATCGGCGTGCGATCCACGAGGTATCGCTCGGCGCGCGCGTGGAACGCGAACAGCGGCACGGGCGTGTCGTACTGGCGACGATCCTCGTGCACGGCACTGATGTGGTGCCACCACGGCTGGATGCCGCCCGCGAACGCCGAGGCCGCCCACGCGCGCACCTCGGGCTCGGGCATGCTCGTCGCCCGGAAGAAGCCCGAGCCCGCGCTGTACATCGCCATGCTCTCGGGCATGAGCACGTCCCATCCGACGATGCCGTGCAGGCGCTTGCCGACGTCGGCGTTCGACATGAAGCCGTCGTGCGGCGTGCGCCGCTGGTGGTCGACGAACATGATGCGCGGCTTCGCGACGCGCGCGATCGCGTGCAGGTCCTGGAAGCGGCCGACCTCGTGCCCCTGGTCGCCGCTCACCATCCCCACCCAGACGCAATCGGGACCGCCGACCTCGGAGGTGATCCGGGTGTTCTCGGCCCACACCTCGGTGCGCCGGTCGAAGTTCCACCGCACCCACGCGCGGTAGACGGGGTCGCTCCAGTCGTGACGCTCGGGCAGCTCGGCCCCGGCGCGCGCGCGGAAGGCGTCGACGCAGTTCGCGCAGTAGCAGATCGTGTTCGAGGCGAGGCCGGCCCAGCTGTTGTCGGCGAAGCCGTCGGGGTGGCTGCGCTCGATGATCTCGCGGAAGACCGCGGGCAGGAACTCGCGGTAGTAGCCGCTGTTGATGCACGCGATGTAGTTGGGGCCCGCCATGTACGGCCGGTCGTCGCGGTCCCGCGCGAACCACTCGGGGTGCTCGTCGAAGAGCGACCGGTCGGCGCGATTGGAGTCCATGCGGGCGATGACCGTGAGGCCCTCCTCGCGGGCGGCCGCGACGATCTCGCCGTACAGGTCGCGGTCGCCGAGCGTCGTGGCGCGGTGCTGCGGGTAGCGGCTGGGGTAGTACGCGACGATCCCGCCGGCGTTGACGATCACGCCCTGGATGCCCGTCACCCGCCACCGCTCGCGCCAGAACTCGGCGTCGTAGCGCGCCGGGTCGGCCTCGGTCAGGTTGGTCTGGCCCCAGCGCAGGGTGCGCTCGTACCACGGGACGGTGGCGGGCGCGGCGGTGTCGGTCTGGACGGTGGTCACGGATTCCCTGGCCTTTCGAGGTCGCCATTGATTTCTTATTGCAGAGACTATTTTCCGTATTGTGGTATGTCAACGCGATCTGGCCGCGATCGGAACGAGTCCGCTCGCCCCGTTGACGAGCGCGAGCTCCCCAATTACTGTCGTATCGTGAAAGAATAATATCGCATCTCGACGCAGCGATCGCCCCTCGGCGCCAGGAGGAACAGCAATGGAGCGACCATTCCGCACTGCCGTGCGCGTGGGTGCGACGTCCGTTCTCGACGAGAGCGCGGCTCGGGTGCTCGAGACGGTGCGCGAACGCGCCGAGGCGGACACGGTCGTCGTGACCGCCGCGACCTGGTCGCGCGAGAGCGGCGGTCGCACGACGCGCGCCGACGTCGGGCACGGCGTGCCCGGTCCCGATCCGGAGTGGGTCGGGGGTGCCTACGCGGCCGTGCGGCCCGAGTACTACCGCCGTACCGTCCTCGGGCCCGTGCCGCGAGCGCGCGACGCGGGGGAGCGCGACGTGCTCGCGGAGACCCTCGCCGCCGCGCGCGAGCGCGACGTCGCCGTCTACGCGCTCGTCGACGAGAGCGCCGCGGCGCCCGAGCTGCGGCGCAGGCCCGGATTCCCCGGCTGCCTCGAGGTCGACATGTGGAACAAGCCGGCACGGCGGCCGTGCTACGCCAACCCGGACTACCGCGAATGGCACCTCGGGTTCGTCGAGGACGTGCTGACCGGCTACGAGATCGACGGCCTGACCTGGCGCGCCGAGCGTTTCGGTCCGCTCACCCTGCTCGCGCAGCAGCCCACGCCGCAGGGCCTCGGCCTCGTCAGCTGCTTCTGCCGCTGGTGTCTCGCCCGCGCGGACGAGCGGGGCGTCGACTGGCGTCGGGCGCAGACGGGCTTCCGCCGGCTCGTGCTGCTCAACGCGGCCGTGTCCTCGGGAGAGCGCCCCGTGGAGGGGGTCTTCTCCTCTTACTGGCGCCTGCTGCTCGGCTTCCCCGAGATCCTCGCCTGGCAGTCGCTGTGGACGGACGGCCAGGTGCAGCTGTACCGCGACGTCTTCGGGCTGGCGCGCGCGATCCGGCCCGAGATCGAGGTCGGCTGGGACCTGGACCCGATGGCGACCGTGAGCCCGTTCGTGCGGGCGAGCCTCGACTTCTCCGAGCTCAGCCACATCTGCGATTCCCTCACCCTCGGCACGTACGACGCGAGCGGCGGCGAGGCGCTCGGCCGGCTCGCGCGGGACATGTCCCGCGCCCTGTTCGGCGACCTGGACGAGGGGGCGGCGTACGGCCTGCTGCAGGCGATGCTCGGGGTGGAGGAGGCCTCTCTCGACGAGGTCGCCGAGGCCGGGCTCTCCGCGGAGTACGTGCGCCGCGAGGTCGCGCGCGGAGTGACGACGAACGAGGGCAGGTGCCTCGTCTACGCGGGCATCGACGTCGGGGCGCCCGCCCTGCGCGAGCCAAGTCCCGACGGCACGCGCGGGCTCGCGGACGCGGATGGCGGTCCCGTGCGCTCCACGCCCGAAAGGGTCGCCGCCGCCGTCGGCGCCGCACATGCGGGAGGGGCCTCCGGCATCGTGCTCGGGCGCAAGTACGCCGACATGCGCCTCGACGAGCTCGACGCCGTGGGCGCAGCGGTGCGGGCGTTGCGCGCGGCGTGAGAGCCGAAGGCGCTCCCGCGGCGGAAAGCGCCCGGGGCGAGGACCAGATGAGCGAGGACAGGAGAGGCGACAAGCGATGAAGACGACGACTCTGGGGCGGACCGGGCTCACGGTGTCCCGGTTGGTGCTCGGCGGATACCCGTTCGGCGGCGTGAACCGCGCGAACGGCTGGGATCCGTGGTCGGACGAGGGGGCGCGCACCGTGATCGAGACGGTCAACCACGCCCTCGACCGCGGGATCACCTACATCGACACGGCGGCGGCGTACGGCGGGGGCCGCAGCGAGGAGCTCATCGGCGAGGTCATGAGGACGCGTCGCGACGAGTGCGTTCTCGCGACGAAGGTCGGATGGGACGGCTGGAGCAGGCAGCAGGTGCTCGACGGAGTGCACGAGTCGCTGCGCCGGCTGCAGACCGACCACGTCGACATCGTGCAGTTCCACGGCGGGATGTTCACGGCCGAGGAGTACGACCACATCGTCCACGGGGGCCCGCTCGACGCGCTGCGCCAGCTCAAGGATGAGGGCAAGGTCGGCTTCATCGGCGTGACGACCGAGGAGCCGTGGACCGCGCGCCCGTTCATCGGGGAGGACTTCGACGTCTTCCAGCTCGCCTACAACTTCATCTATCAGGCGGCCGCGCGGCACGTGCTCAACGACACCGCGGCGGCGGGCGTCGGCGTCGTGACGATGCGCACGATGACC
The DNA here is from genome assembly GCA_015655445.1 of Actinomycetales bacterium. Lineage (GTDB taxonomy): Bacteria > Actinomycetota > Actinomycetes > Actinomycetales > Microbacteriaceae > Diaminobutyricimonas. The sequence continues at coordinate 32,946 of JAATFA010000090.1, forward strand.
TCCGGCGTCCTGCAGCGGCTCGCGAGCTACCTCGCCCCGGAGTGGCAGGACGCGCACGACCTCTTCGAGGTCTGCCTCGAGTTCGTCCTCTCGGACTCGCGCGTGACGGCGCCGATCGTCGGCATGCGCTGGCCGCACGAGGTCGATCGCAACGTCGACTTCGTCGAGTCCTTCGAGCCGCCGTTCGACCTCGCCGAGCTTCCGCGCATGACGGCGGACGTGTATGCCGCCCAGGACCAGGAGCGCGGCGTCGCCGCCGGATGACCCCGTGCCCGACATCATCGACGCCTACGCGCACGTCGGCCTGCCGCGCTTCCAGACCGCGGAGGACTACTGGGCGCACGCCGCGCCCGCGGGCGTGACGCGCGCGGTCTTCAGCGCCTTCGACGCGAGCCCGGATCTCGAGCGCCTCCTCGACCTCGTGCGGTCCGTGCCCGATCGGGTGCGCGCGCTCGGCGTGCCCGTGGGCGAGGGAGGAGAGCGTGCGACGTCCGTGCGCGCGCAGCTGCGGGCCGGCTTCACCGGCATCCGCGTCGCCGACCGCGACCTGGCGGCCTCGGAGGGCGTGCTCGAGGCGATCGGCGACGAGGGCGGCCTCGCTGTCGTCTGCGGCTCGAGCCCGTCGACGCCGTAGGGTGCCGCGCGACTCCTCGATCACCTCGAACGGTTTCCCGGTGCCGCGCTCGTCGGCGGGCACTTCGCGGCGCCGCGCGAGCCGGCGGCGCTCGACGCGGGCCCCGTTCGCGACCTGTTCCGGCATCCGAGGTTCGCGGTCGTCTTCTCCCGCCACGGCGCGTTCGATCCCGGAGTCGTCGAGGCGTGGGCGGCGGCCGTGCTCGAGCACGTCGGGTGGGAGCGCGCGATGTGGGGCTCCGAGTCGCCCGTGCTGTTCTGGCGCGACGAGACGCTCGCCTCCGCCCTTGCGTGGGTCGACCGGCTCGGGCCGTCCGCGCAGCAGCGGCGCGCGTTCTTCTCGGGCACGGCGCAGCGTGTCTTCTTCGCTCGCGAGCCGCATGTCGCGGCGCTCGCGCCGGCGCTCGACCCGTGGCGCACCGCCCCCGTGCAGCCCGCCGTGCTGTGGGCGAAGGGCCTGCCCGTGCGCCAGGAGATCGCCGGGCGCCTCGTGCAGGCCTGGAACGCGTCGGCGGACCGCGCCGAGACGCTCGGCGCGCACCTCGAACGGCTCCTCGACGATGTGCTCCCGCCGCTCGGCGAGCGCGTCGCGGCGCCTGTTGACACCCCCTGACGGCGTCATTATCGTCTCCGAATAGCAAAAATAAACTTCCGCATATTGGAAAGGTCAGTGTCGACATGTCACAGCAGTCCGCATTCGCCCGCGCGCGTCGAGACCTCACGATCACGCGCCGCGGTCTCATGACGAGCGCGGTCGGGACCGCCGGCGCCCTGCTGCTCGCCGCCTGCTCGAGCGGGGGGAGCGACGGGGGCAGCAGCGCCAAGGTCACGTCGGGTCCCGTCAAGCTCACGACGGCCAAGCTCGCGATCAGCTGGTGGGGAGCCGACGACCGCACGACCAAGACGCTCGCCGCGCTCAAGCTCTACACGCAGAAGCACCCGCAGATCACGTTCCAGCCGAGCTACGGCGGCATCGTCGGCTACCAGGACAAGATGGTCACCCAGTTCTCGGGCGGCAACGGCCCCGACCTCATGCAGGTCAGCGATCGCCTGCCGTTCATCGCGAATGACCAGCTGCTCGACCTCGACCCGTACATCAAGGCGGGTCGCATCGACCTGAGCGGAGCGAACCAGGCGACGCTCGACTCGCAGCGCGTCGGCGGCAAGCTCTACACGATCCCGTGGGGTCTCAGCGCGAACTGCTTCTTCTACAACAAGGCGCTCTTCCAGCAGGCGGGTGTCGCGGAGCCGAAGAACGGGTGGACGTGGGACGACTACGCCGACACGCTCGAGAAGCTCAGCGACGGCCTGCCCGACGGCGTCTACCCGTCGGAGGACATCTGGGCTCCCGCCGGCACGACCGCGTGGCAGCCGTTCCAGCTCTACCTGTTCTCGAAGGGGATCAAGCCGTACAAGTCCGGCGGCAAGGAGCTCAACTTCGGCAAGGCGGAGCTCTCGGAGTGGCTCAGCTTCTGGCAGGGCCTGCTCAAGAAGGGCTATCTGCCCCCCGCATCCGACACCGCGGAGGAGAACGCGATCCAGACCTCGCCGTTCGTCAAGCGCACCGCCGCGCTGTACCCGATCAACAGCTCGATCGCGACCTCCCTGCAGGGGCTCATGAAAGACGAGCTCGGAGTCGTGACCCTGCCCACGGGCTACCAGAGCAAGCAGAACCTGCCCGCGAAGGAGTTCGGCGAGTACATCAACGCCCCGATCATCATCGGCGCGAACGCCAAGACGCAGTACCCGGACGACGTGGTCGACGTCATCAACTTCCTCATCACGAACCCCGACGCGAACAAGATCACGCTCATGTCCCGCGGGGTGCCGCTCACGCAGGCCATCACGAAGCTCGTGACCCCGCTGGTGACGCCCATCGAGCGCGCCATGACGCAGATGATCGACTACGTGCAGGCGCACGCGACCAAGAACACGCAGGCGTTCCCTGACACAGACGGCCAGATCGGCACGCTCATGCAGAACACCTCGCAGTCCGTCGCCTTCGGCAAGCAGAGCGTGAGCGCCGCCGTGTCCGACTTCTTCTCGCAGGCGCAGACGATCCTCGCGAGCGGATCGTGACCGCCGTCGAGAGCGAGCCGCGACGCGCCGTCGCGACCGCGGCGCGGCCGCGACGGCGCGTGCGCCGGCAGCACGGCGACAACCTCGCGGGCTACCTGTTCCTCATCCCGTGGCTCATCGGCGTCGTCGTGTTCGTCGCGGGCCCGACCCTCGCCTCGCTGTACCTCTCGTTCACCAACTTCAACCTGCTGAGCGCGCCGCGATGGGTCGGGCTGCAGAACTACATCCAGCTGTTCACGGTCGATCCGCGCTATCTGCACTCGATCGTCGTCACCGTCATCTACGTCGTGTTCTCGGTGCCGCTCAGCCTCATCGCGGCGCTCGTGCTCGCTCTGCTGCTGAACGCGAAGATCAAGGGCGTCGGGATCTACCGCTCGATCTACTACGTGCCGTCGCTGCTCGGCGGCAGCGTCGCGATCGCGATCCTGTGGCGGCAGATCTTCGACTCGAACGGCATCTTCAGCAAGCTCCTGCAGCTGTTCGGGCTGCCCGCCACGAGCTGGATCTCCTCGCCCGGGCTCGCGATCTGGACGCTCATCTTCCTGCACATCTGGCAGTTCGGATCGCCCATGGTGATCTTCCTGGCCGGGCTCAAGCAGATCCCCGCCGAGCTGTACGAGGCGGCGTCGACCGAGGGTGCCTCCAAGTGGCGCCAGCTGCGCAGCATCACCCTGCCGCTGCTGACGCCCATCGTGTTCTTCAACCTCATCCTCACGCTCATCAACTCGTTCCAGGCGTTCACGCCCGCGTACGTCGTGAGCAGCGGCACCGGCGGTCCGCTCGACTCGACGCTCTTCTACACGCTGTACCTCTACATCAACGGCTTCACGAACTTCCGGATGGGGTACGCATCCGCCCAGGGCTGGGTGCTGCTGATCGTCGTGGGCGTCTTCACCGCGATCGCCTTCATCACGAGCCGGTACTGGGTCTACTACGAGGACTCGGAGAAACGATGACCGCATCCGCCCTCACCGTCGCGCGCACCCGGCGCCGCCGGGGCCGGCAGGACCGCGCCTCGCACGCCGTTCTGCACATCGTGCTCATCGCGGGCTCGATCGTCATGATCTACCCGCTCATCTGGATGATCGGCGCGTCCTTCAAGCCGGAGAACGAGATCTTCTCCGGCGCGATCCTCAACCCCTTCCCGGCCCACTTCAGCTGGAGCAACTACGTGAGCGGGTGGGCCGGATCGGGCGAAATCACGTTCGGGCAGTTCTTCTTGAACTCCCTGCTCGTGTGCGTGGGCGCGATCGTCGGCAATCTGATCTCGTGCTCGCTCGCCGCGTATTCCTTCGCGCGCATGCGGTTCAAGCTCCGCGGGCTGTGGTTCGCGGTCATGCTCGGGATGCTCATGCTCCCGTTCCCCGTCACGATCGTGCCGCAGTACATCATGTTCCACGCGCTCGGCTGGACGAACAGCATCCTGCCCCTCATCATCCCGAAGTTCTTCGGGGTCGAGAGCTTCTTCGTGTTCCTCATGATCCAGTTCATCCGCACGATCCCGCGCGAGCTCGAGCAGGCCGCGCAAGTGGACGGGGCGAACCGCTTCCAGATCTTCGTGCGCGTGGTCCTGCCGCTGCTGACGCCCGCCCTCGTGACGACGACCATCTTCACGTTCATCTGGACGTGGAACGACTTCTTCAGCCAGCTCATCTACCTCGGCAAGCCCGAGCGGTACACGGTCGCGGTCGGGCTGCAGAGCTTCCTCGACGCGACTGGCCAGTCGCAGTGGGGAGCGATGTTCGCGATGACGACCCTCTCGCTCATCCCGGTCTTCCTGCTCTTCCTCTTCTTCCAGCGCCGGCTCGTCGAGGGGATCGCGACGACGGGGCTCAAGTAGGCGCGGACGCCCGAGCCCGTTACTCCGGCGCGAGCTTCCGGCGCATCCGGACGAACTCCGGGTGCGCCGGGCTCGGCGCCGTCTGCACGAAGCCGAGTCCGCGGTAGGTCCTGAGTGCGGGCTCGTTGCCCGGCACGACGTGCAGGGAGAGCTCCGTGCGGCCCTCGTCGCGCAGCAGCCGGACGGCGGCCGCGACCATCGGCCGTGCCAGCCCGCGCCCGCGGAAGGCGGGCGCGACGATGACGCGCGCGATGCGCGCCTCGCGCTCGCCGACGGCGACCGTCGCGAGATGGCCGACGCGCTCGCCGTCGCCCGCGACCGCCGTCCACTCGCTGACTCCGGCGCGCTCGTGCAGCCGCTCCAGCTGTCCGTCGTCGAGGGGCCACGCGAGCGACCCGCCGGAGAACAGGTACAGCTCCTCGGCGGTGCGCACCCACGAGCGCAGGCTCGCGTGGTCCTCGCGCGCGAAGGGACGCAAGCTGACGGCCGGCCCTTCGACAGGTTCGCGACCCGCGTCAACCATAAATCTTCCAAACGTAACAATCTCGAAAAAAACAGCCCCTACTGTAACTAACAGTACAGACGGGGACGCACCCTCCTCGTCCGCCGCACACCGGCGGCACTCCTGCTCCACCGCACCATCCACACATCACCCCGTGCGCCCTCCTCGGGCGCCCACAGCAGTAATCGAGGAATGCGATGAAGAACAGAACGCGCAACACGATCGCGGTGGCGGTCGCCGGTGCGGCCCTCGTCCTCACGGGCTGCAGTTCGGGCGGCGGAGCCGCGACGGGAACGTCCGGCAAGCCCGTCACGGGAGGCGATCTCGTGATCGACCGTGCAGCCGACGCCTCCTCGCTCAACAAGACGACCGTGTTCGACAACAACTCGATCTTCGTCGACGAGCAGATCATGGAGCCGCTCTTCAGCGTCAGCAACGACGGCAAGTCGGTCAAGCCGTGGCTCGCCTCGGGCTACAAGGTCTCCGCGGACAAGCTCACGTACACGATCACGCTGCGCAAGGGCGTCGAGTTCTCCGACGGCAAGCCCATGACCTCGGCCGACGTCGTCTTCTCGCTCGACGAGGACACCAAGACGGGATCCGACGGCTGGGGCTACATCAACTCGGCCATCGACGACGTCAAGGCCGTCGACGCCGACACCGTCGAGATCGATCTCAAGTACGCCTGGGCGCCGATCCTGGCCGACCTCTCGCTCTTCAGCAACGGGATCATCCCCGACAACTACGGCGGCGAGACGGCGGACGAGTTCTACCAGCACCCGGTCGGCACGGGCCCGTTCAAGTGGGGGGAGTGGAAGAAGGGCCAGTACCTCAAGCTCACCAAGAACACCCACTACTGGCAGAAGGGGAAGCCCTACCTGGACAGCGTCGAGTGGAACGTCGTCCCGGACGCCAACACCCGCAAGCTGCAGATCCAGGGCGGCCAGGCCGACGTCGACGAGTACCCGGACTGGTCGAGCTTCGCATCGCTCAAGAGCTCGCCGGGGGTCACGGCGACGGCCTTCCCGTCCACCGAGATCGACTACATCGCCTTCAACGAGAAGCGCGCGCCGTTCGACGACGTGCACGTCCGGCAGGCGGTCGCCGACGCGATCGACCGCACGGCTCTCGTGAAGGCGGTGCTGTACGGCAACGGAAAGCCCGCGAACTCCCTGCTGATGCCGGGCCTGCCGTACTACGACGCTAGCGGCGGCCAGAGCTACGACCTCGCCGCGGCCAAGAAGGCGCTCGCCGCCTCCTCGGTGCCGAACGGCTTCTCCACGACGCTGCTCATCGCATCGGGCAACGCCAACCAGGCGGCGGTCGCGCAGATCATGCAGTCGGAGCTCAAGAAGCTGAACATCGACGTCACGATCCAGCAGCTCGACCCCACCTCCAACCACGCCGCTCGCGTGCAGTCCAACTTCGACATGGCCTACTCCGCCTGGACGATGGACATCCCCGACCCCGACGAGTGGACGACCTTCGCGGTCGACCCCGCCGGCGGCGCGAACTCGGCGTTCACCTTCTACAACAACCCGCAGGTGGTGAGCCTCAACCAGCAGGCGGAGAAGGAGATCGACAGCACCAAGCGCGGCGAGCTCTACAGCCAGCTGCAGAAGCTCACCTCGCAGGACGCCTTCCTCGCCTACCTCTATTACCCGCCGTACGCCTACGCGACGACGAGCGCCACGAAGGGCTTCTTCGTCACCCCGCTCGGCAACTACCACCTCGAGGACGTCTACAAGACGAAGTAGCGCTCCCGACCGTCTCCGTCCCCGGCGAGGCCGGCGGCCACCGTCGCCGGCCTCGCCGGGGAGAGCCAAGGAGAAGACCCATGCTGCATCGGCTGCGCTTCGTGCCCGGACGCATCCTCCAGGCGATCCCCGTCGCCTTCGGCGTGACGATCCTCGTGTTCTTCATGTCGCACCTGCTGCCGGGCAATCCCGCCGTCGCGATACTCGGCGACCGCGCGACCCCCGACCGCGTCGCCGCGCTCTCCAAGAGCCTCGGCCTCGACCGGCCGCTCTGGGAGCAGTACGGGCTCTTCCTCGGCCACCTCTTCCGGGGCGATCTCGGGGATTCGCTCACCTACCAGCAGCCGGTCGCGGGCCTCGTGCTCCAGGCGGTGCCGGTCACGCTCTCGCTGCTGCTGTTCGCGCTCGTGCTCTCCCTCGTGATCAGCGTGCCGCTCGCGGGCCTTGCGGCGACGCGTCCCGGCGGCGCTCGCGACCTCGCCGCGCGAGCGTTCACGCTGCTCGGCCAGGGCATGCCGCAGTTCTGGGTCGGCATCATGCTCATCCTGCTGTTCGCTGTGCGCGTGCGCGCCTTCCCCGTGGGCGGCTATGGCGAGACGGCGGCCGACCACCTCTACTACCTGTTCCTGCCGGCGCTCACGCTCGGCATCTCGATGTGCCCCACGATCATCCGCAGCCTGCGCTCCTCGACGATCCAGGTGCTCGGCTCGGAGTACGTCGGCACCGCGCGCTCCAAGGGCATCGCCGGCGCCACCCTCTTCCGCACGCATGTGCTGCGCAACGCGGCCATCCCGACCGTGTCGATCATCGGCGTCAACCTCGGCTACCTCGTCGGCGGCTCCCTCGTCATCGAGAAGGTCTTCGCCGTGCCCGGCATCGGCTCGCTCATGGTGAACGCGATCTTCGCGCGCGACTTCCCGACCATCCAGGCGGTCGCGCTGTTCGTCGCCCTCTTCGTCGTCGTCGTCGGCATCCTCACCGACGTCGTCTACACGATGCTCGATCCCCGGGTCGACCTGTCCTCCGCAGAGGGGAGCCGCTGACCGTGACGACCCCCACCGCCATCCTCGTCGCCCGCCGCGCGCGCCGCCGCGCCGCTCGCGCGCGCGCCCTCACGCCCTGGTACCGCAACGGCTCCCTCATGGCAGGCATCGTCATCGTTGGCGGGCTCGTGCTCGTCGCCGTGCTCGCGCCGTGGCTCACCCCCTACTCGCCCATCGCCCAGCACCTCGAGGACGCGCTGCAGGGGCCCAGCGCGGCGCACTGGCTCGGCACCGACAAGTACGGCCGCGACGTGCTCACGCGACTGCTGTGGTCGACCCGCGTCGACCTCCGCATCGGCTTCCTCTCCGTGCTCATCCCGTTCGTCATCGGCACGGTGCTCGGCGGTCTCGCCGGATACTTCGGCGGATGGCTCGACCTCATCGTCATGCGCGTCGTCGACGTCTTCTTCGCCTTCCCGTTCTACGTCATGGTCATCGTGCTCGTCTTCCTGCTCGGTTCGGGCGAGGCGAGCATCTACCTCGCCATCGCGACCGTCTCCTGGGTCTCCTATGCGAAGATCGTGCGCGGCGAGGTGCTCGTGGCCAAGCAGCAGGACTACGTCGTCGCGGCGCGGCTGGGAGGCATCTCGCACGGGAGGATCCTCGTGCGCCACATCGGCCCGAACGTGCTCTCGCAGGCGATCATCTACGCGATGAGCGACGTCGTGATGGACATCATGGCGATCGTGACCCTCGGCTACCTCGGCCTCGGCATCGTCCCGCCCACCGCGGAATGGGGATCCATGATCCTCGACGGTCAGGAGTTCATCACGACCCAGTGGGAGCAGTCCACGATTCCCGGCCTCGCCGTCGTGATCACGAGCCTCGGGCTCTCCTGGCTCGGCGACGGGCTCTCGGACCTGCTCAGCCCCGAACGGAGGAAGTGACATGGACGACCAGCAGCCGCTGCTGTCGGTGCGGAGCCTCTCGCTCGGCGTGCGGCGCAAGGACCGTCCCAGCACGGTCATCGTCGACCGCATCAGCTTCGATGTCGCGCCGGGCGAGCGCTTCGGCATCGTCGGCGAGTCCGGCTCCGGCAAGTCGATGACGCTGCGCGCCATCGCGAACCTGCTGCCGCGCGGCGTCGAGGTGCTCTCGGGCACCATCGAGTACCGCGGCGCCGACCTCGCGCGGATGTCCCCGGCGGATCGCCGCCGCCTCGCCGGCCCCGAGATCGCGATGATCTTCCAGGAGCCGATGAGCGCCCTCAACCCCGTGATGCGCGTCGGCGACCAGATCGCCGAGTCGCCCCGGCGCCACCTCGGCCTCGGCCAGAAGGAGGCGCACGAGCTCGCCGTCGAGATGATGCGGCGCACCGGCATCCCCGATCCGGCGCGACGGGCGAGGGCCTACCCGCATGAGCTGTCGGGCGGCCTGCGGCAGCGCATCATGATCGCCATGGCCCTCTCCTGCTCGCCCAAGCTGCTGCTGTGCGACGAGCCGACGACCGCGC
>JAATFA010000006.1 GCA_015655445.1 Actinomycetales bacterium
CGCGCATGCCCGGGCCGCCCTTGGGGCCCTCGTAGCGGATGACGACGACGTCGCCCGCGTGGATCTCGCCGTTCGTGAGAGCGTCCATCGCGGCGCGCTCGCGCTCGAACACGCGCGCGGGGCCCTCGAAGGTTGCGACGTCAAAGCCCGCGCTCTTGACGACGGCGCCCTCGGGCGCGAGCGAGCCGCCGAGGATCGTGAGGCCGCCCGTCGCGTGGATGGGGTCGTCGAGCGTGTGCAGCACCTCCCCGTCGAGCGGGTCCGGCGCGAGCTCGGCGAGGTTCTCGGCGACCGTGCGGCCCGTGACGGTGAGGGCGTCGCCGTGCAGCAGTCCCTCGTCGAGGAGTGCCTTCATGAGCACGGGGATGCCGCCGTGGCGATCCACGTCGTTCATGACGTACTGGCCGAACGGCTTGAGGTCCCCGATGTGGGGCACGCGGTCGCCGATGCGGTTGAAGTCGTCGAGCGTGAGGTCGACCTCCGCCTCGTGCGCGATCGCGAGGAGGTGCAGCACGAGGTTGGTCGAGCCCCCGAGCGCCATCGCGACGGCGATCGCGTTCTCGAACGCGCCCTTGGTCAGGATGTCCCGCGTCGTGATCCCGAGCCGCAGGAGGTTGACGACCGCCTCGCCCGAGCGGTGCGCGTAGTAGTCGCGGCGCCGATCCGCGGAGGCGGGGCTCGCCGATCCGGGAAGGCTCAGCCCGAGGGCCTCGGCCGCGCTCGCCATCGTGTTGGCGGTGTACATGCCCCCGCACGCGCCCTCGCCGGGGGCGAACGCGCACTCGATGCGCTTCGCGTCCTCGACGGTCATGCGCCCGGCCTTGACCGCGCCGACGGACTCGAACGAGTCGATGATGGTCACGTGCTTCTCGGTCCCGTCGCTGAGCTTGACCCAGCCGGGCGCGATCGAGCCCGCGTAGAGGAACACGGACGAGAGGCCGAGGCGCGCGGCCGCCATGAGCATGCCGGGGATGGACTTGTCGCAGCCCGCGAGCAGGACGGAGCCGTCGAGGCGCTCGGCCTGCATGACCGTCTCGACGGAGTCGGCGATGACCTCGCGGCTCACGAGGGAGAAGTGCATGCCCTCATGCCCCATCGAGATGCCATCGGAGACGGAGACGGTGCCGAACTGGAGCGGGTAGCCGCCGCCGGCGTGCACGCCCTCCTTCGCGGCCTGGGCGAGCCGGGAGAGCGACAGGTTGCAGGGGGTGATCTCGTTCCACGAGCTCGCGATGCCGATCTGGGGCTTGTCCCAGTCCCCGTCGCCCATGCCGACGGCACGGAGCATTCCACGCGAGGCGCTCGCCTCGATCCCGTCGGTGACGACGCGCGAGCGAGGTTTCCAGTCGGTTTCCGGCATGTGTCGAGTGTAGGACCGAACGAGAGGGGTCCGGATGCGTCCCGTGGGCACCCCGTCGGCCCGGGACGGCGCGGCCGCGCACGGCCGTCGGCCCACGCCGTCACTGCTCGTGCACGTCGCCCTCGCGGTAGGTCGCGAGCAGCGCGATGACCTGCGCGACCTGCGCCGGGCCGTCGACGCGATACAGCGCGAGCGTGGGGCCGCGACCGCTCTTGAGACCCAGGTCGTGCGCCTGCAGCGCCGCGAACGCGTCCTCGTCGGTGATGTCGTCACCCGCGTAGAAGACCGCGTCGGCGTGCGTGTAGCGCCGCAAGTGCTCGATCGCCTCGCCCTTCGTCGTCGAGCGCACGGCGAACTCGAGCACGTTCTTGCCCTCGCGGATGGTGAGGTGCTCGATCTCCGACTGCGCCGAGCTGAGCGCCTCGAGGTGCGCGCGCCGGCTGTTCTCCTCCGTCGCGAGCCTCGTGTGCAGGGCGAAGCCGGCGGGCTTGGGCTCGAGCCACACCTCGTCGATCGACTCGGCGACGTCCTCGAGCACGTCGCCGAGCACGCCGATCGAGCGCTGCTCGTCCTCGGTGAGCGTGAGCACCGGCTCGGCGTCGTCGAGCCGGAGCTCGATGCCGTGCGAGCCGACGAGGAGCACGTCGTCGGGCACGTCCGCGACCTGCTCGAGGCTCGCGAGCGAGCGGCCCGAGACGAGGGCGACCCGCGTGTCCGGCAGGGGCAGCAGGCGCAGCACGGCCTCCCGCGCCTCCGGCAGGGCGCGCGCCTGCGCGGGGTCGTCGACCTCGGGCGCGAGCGTGCCGTCGAAGTCGAGGGCGACGAGCACGCGCTTGACGCGCGCGAACTCGCGCAGCGCGCCGATGAGGGCCTCGGGCAGGCCTGCCTCGCTCACCACTGCGTTCCCGTTCCCGCCTCGCCGCCCCGCACGCGGGACGACGACGCGCTCACCCCTGGTCCGAGGACCGTCTCGACTCGCTCAACTCCCGCAGGAAGGTCGACGACCACTGCTGCACGTCGTTCTCCCGTACGCGTCGGCGCAGGGCGCGCATGCGCCGACGCCGCTCCGCGGCCGGCATCGCCATCGCCCTGAGGATCGTGGCCTTGAGCCCGTCGATGTCGTGCGGGTTGACGAGCAGGGCGCTGCGGAGCTCGTCCGCGGCGCCCGCGAACTCGCTGAGCACGAGCACGCCGTCCTCGTCGTAGCGCGCCGCGACGTACTCCTTCGCGACGAGGTTCATCCCGTCCCGCAGAGCGGTCACGAGCATGATGTCGGCCGCGAGGTAGAGCGCGACCATCTCCTCGCGCGGATACCCGTGGTGCAGGTAGTTGATCGCCTGACGGCTGATCGAGCCGAAGTCCCCGTTGATGCGGCCCACGGTCAGCTCGATCTCGTCGCGCAGCGCGCGGTAGGTCTCCACGCGCTCGCGGCTCGGGCTCGCGACCTGCACGAGCACGGCGTCCTCGGTCGAGATCGCGCCGTCGGAGAGCAGCTCGCCGAACGCCTTGAGCCGGTGGCCGATGCCCTTCGTGTAGTCGAGCCGGTCGACTCCGAGCATGACCGTGCGCGGGTCGCCGAGGTCGCGCCGGATCTGCCGCGCGCGCTCCTGGATCTCGGGACGCCGGGCGAGCTCCTCGAAGCTCGCGGTGTCGATCGAGATCGGGTATGCCTTCGCGACGACGGTGCGCTCGCGACGCTCCCCCTCGGCAGGGATCCGCACGCCCGTCGCCGTCGTCTGGTAGCCGACGAGGCGCCGCACGGCGCGCAGGAAGTTGCGCGCGTCGCCCGCGCGCTGGAACCCGATGACGTCGGCGCCGAGCAGCCCGTCGATGATCTGCGTGCGCCACGGCAGCTGCGAGTAGATGCCGTAGGGCGGGAAGGGGATGTGGTTGAAGAACCCGATCGTCACGTCCGGGCGCGCGGCGCGCAGCATCCGCGGCACGAGCTGCAGGTGGTAGTCCTGGATCCAGACGGTCGCGCCGTGCGTGCTCACCGACGCCGCGACGTCCGCGAACCGCGCGTTGACGCGCACGTACGTCTCCCACCACTCGCGGTGGTAGCGCGGCGGCGCGATGACGTCGTGGTAGAGCGGCCACAGCGTGTCGTTGCTGAAGCCCTCGTAGTAGCGCTCGACCTCGCCCTCGCTCAAGCGCACGGGCACGAGCGTGATGCCGTCGTTGTCGAACGGCTCGAGGTCGAGATCGGGTTTGCCTGCCCATCCGACCCACGCGCCGTCCGCCGAGCGCATGACGGGCTCGAGCGCCGTGACGAGGCCGCCCGGGGAGGTCTTCCACGTCTCCGTCCCGTCGTCGGCGACGACGCGGTCGACCGGCAGCCGGTTCGACACGACGACGAAGTCGAACTGACCGTTGTCGGTACGAGACATCCTGGAGTACTCCGTTCGGCGGCCGGACAGGTCGCTGGGCGAGCGGTGTGGTCCAGGCTATCAGGCGCGCTCGCGCGGCCCGCGTCGCGTCCCGCCGACGCCGGGCCGTCGGCACCCGCACGTCTCCCAGCGCCCTCCCACGCTTTCTCGAGTCCCGATGCGAACCGATACGGTAGGCACGGCAAGGAGGTCGCATGCGCAAGTACGTGTTCAACGGCGCCATCATCGGCGCCATCTTCGGCGCCGTAGGCGTCATCCAGACCACCCGGAAGGGCCCGCGCGACTGGCGCCTCGTGCTGCAGTGGATCGCGTGGGCGTCGACGACGGCGGTCGCGGTCGGCAACATCATCGAGCAGTCTCGTGCCGACGACGCCGAGGCGGAGCTCGAGTCCTGACGCCACGGCGCGGCCCGGGTGCTGCGCGAGAACGCGGCCTGATGCCGCGCGGGAGAAAGTACGCCCCCCGGGACTTGAACCCGGAACCCGCTGATTAAGAGTCAGCTGCTCTGCCAATTGAGCTAGAGGCGCATGGTCCGCAACGGGGCGAACCGAAGGACCACGATAACACTCCGCGCGGCTCTCATGCCAGCCGGGCGTCCAGCCCGCACGCGAGAGCAGGCCCCACACCACGACCTAGCATGGAAGCATCCGCACGACCCGGAAAGGTCCACCGCCATGTCCGATCGCCTCGAGCCGGGAACACCGGCGCCCGCCTTCACGCTGCAGGACGAGAGCGGGAACGACGTCTCGCTGAGCGACTTCGCGGGGCAGAAGGTCATCGTGTACTTCTACCCCGCGGCGAGCACGCCCGGCTGCACGACGGAAGCGTGCGACTTCCGCGACAACATCAACTCGCTGAAGAGCGCGGGCTATCAGGTGCTCGGCGTGTCGAAGGACGACCTGCCCGCGCTGCAGAGGTTCCGGAGCGAGCAGCAGCTGAACTTCCCGCTGTTGAGCGACCCCGATCTGCGCGTGCACAAGGCGTACGGCGCGTGGGGCGAGAAGTCGACGTACGGCAAGACCGTCACGGGCACGCTGCGCTCGACGTTCGTCATCGACGAGAACGGCATCGTGCAGCTCGCGCTCTACAACGTCAAGGCGGCAGGCCACGTCGCCGCGCTGCGCAAGAAGCTCGGACTCGACGCGTAGGGCGTCGGCGCGGGAGCCTCGGACCCGGCGCCTCGGACTCGGCGCCTGACACGCGACGCCTCGGTCCCGACGTCTCAGACCCGACGCGTCGCGCCCACGACCGAGGGCGTGAAGACGAGCACGAGCCCGACGATCGACGGCACGAGGAGCGCCGTGGCGATGTCGACTCGCGGCGCGGGCCCCTGCAGGCTCCCGATCGCGACCGCGATCTGCACGACCTGCCACACGATCACGCCGCTGCGGATCCACGGGCGGGCCCGCAGCGTCGCGAGCGCGAGCACGACGAGCCACACGGCCGCGAGGGCGGCGAGAAGCGTGAGCGCGAGCGCGCTCAGGACTGACGCGGACGGCGACACGAGGATGTCGACGACGAGCGTCACGGTCACGGCGGCCATGATCGCGGCCTCGACGAGCACCGCGATCGCGAGCACGACGAGAGCCTTAGGACGGCGACGAGCGCTCACGGGCGGTCCCATACGAAACTATTGATTTGCATCTGACGGTGTGAGAGCCTATCGGAGGTTGATTTGACGCCCACAAGGTCGTGAGCGCTTGCCGAATCTTTTCCTCACCCGAGCACCGGTCCATCGGCCCGGTGCTCGAGCCTGTGTGAAGAGCGTTGAAGCAACACATAAGGAGCACCATCACATGGATTGGCGTGACAAAGCCGCCTGTCTCAACGCGGACCCGGAGCTGTTCTTCCCCGTCGGGAACACCGGTCCCGCCGTCGACCAGATCGACAAGGCGAAGGCGGTCTGCGCCCGATGCTCCGTCACCGAGACGTGCCTGCAGTACGCTCTCGAGACCAACCAGGACTACGGCGTGTGGGGCGGACTGAGCGAGGACGAGCGTCGCGCTCTCAAGCGCCGCGCCGCGCGCGCCCGCCGCGCCTCCTGACGCACTCCCCCGGCTCCTCCTGGTGCCTTTCCCCGGCTCCTGACGCCCGCTGCGGATCGCTGACGCGCGCTCCCTCCGCACACTGCCGCTCGCACCCGCGGTCGCGCGCGCTCGTGACATCCGCGCCGCGCTCGCGCAGCAGACCGCGCCGTCCCGCACGCTGCGTCCGCCCAGCGCCCTCGCTCAGGCCGGGACCGCGGTCGAGGTCATCGTCGTGCGGTCGGCGCCGAGGTAGCGCAGCGGCACCTCGATCGTGACCTCGGTGCCCTCGCCCTGCAGGGTGTGCCAGTCGATCGTGCCGCCGAGCTCTCCCTGGATGAGGGTGCGCACGATCTGCGTGCCGAGGCCCGAGCCGACCTTGCCCTCCGGCAGGCCCACGCCGTTGTCGCGCACCCGCACGGAGAGCACGTCCTCCGTGCGGCGCGCCGCGATCTCCACCTCGCCGTCGCGCCGGCCCGCGAGGCCGTGCTCGACGGCGTTCGTGACGAGCTCGGTGAGCGCGAGGGCGAGGGGCGTCGCGTACTCGCTCGGCAGCACGCCGAAGCTGCCGGTCGACCGCGGACGCACCGTCGTCGTGTGACTCGACGCGACCTCCGCGATGAGCATGAGCACGCGGTCGAACACCGCGTCGAAGTCGACGTTCTGGCTCAGCCCCTCCGAGAGCGTGTCGTGCACGACCGCGATCGCGGCGACGCGCCGCATCGCCTGCGTGAGCGCGTCGCGCGCGACGTCGCTGTGCACGCGCCGCGCCTGGATGCGCAGAAGCGAGGCGACGGTCTGCAGGTTGTTCTTGACCCGGTGGTGGATCTCGCGGATCGTCGCGTCCTTCGTGAGGAGCTCGCGCTCCTGGTGCCGGAACTCGGTGACGTCGCGGCAGAGCACGATCGCGCCGACGCGCTCGCCGCGCACGCGGATCGGGATCGCCCGCAGCGTCACCGTGACGCCGCGCGCCTCGATGTCGGTGCGCCATGGCGCGCGGCCTGTGACGACGAGCGGAAGCGACTCGTCGACGACGGACTGGCCCGAGATGAGCGTCGTCGTCACCTCCGCGAGCGACTCGCCCTCGAGCTCCCCCGCGAACCCCATGCGGTTGAAGGCGGAGAGCCCGTTCGGGCTCGCGAACGTCACGATGCCGTCGACGTCGAGGCGGATGAGCCCGTCGGAGGCACGCGGGGCGCCCCGGCGTGGCACGGTCGGCGCATTGAGGTCGGGGAAGTCGCCCGACGCGATCATTTGGAACAGGTCGTCGGCGCACTGGTTGAAGGTGAGCTCCTGCCGGCTTGGAGTGCGTGCCTCGCTCAGGTTCGTATGCCGAGTGAGCACAGCGATCGGCACCTCCGTCGTCGCGGCGCCGCTCGGCGAGAGCCGGCGCATGACGGGCACGGCACGCACGCGCGTCGGCGTCTCCTCGTACCACGCGGGCGCCGAGCTGTCGACAATGCGCACGGTGCGGAACGCCTCGGTGACCTGTGCCTCCCACTCCGGCTTGATCTTCTGCCCGACGAAGTCGCGGTAGAAGAGGGTCGCCGAGCTCGACGGGCGCGCGTGCGCGACCGCGACGAAGCTCTCGTCCGCGGTCGGCACCCACAGCACGATGTCGGCGAAGGCGAGGTCGGCGAGCAGCTGCCAGTCCCCGACGAGCAGGTGCAGCCACTCGATGTCGGCGTCGCTCGAGCGGCCTTCCGCGAGCACCAACTCGGAGAGCGTCGACATTGCACTAGAGTAGCCCGGCCGGATCGCGCGCCGCCGCGATTTCGTCGACCGCGATCACGCGTGCGCCCCCCGGCGGGCGAACGGACGGGGCGCCCAGGCCCGCCGGCGCGTGGGCACGCGCGCGGGACGCGGGAGGAGCCGCTCGGTCACGAGCCGGTGGAGAGCGAGCCGCGCGGCGGATCGCGGCGCGACCTGCGGGAGCGTCGCGCCGCTCAGGACGGCGGCGTCGAACGACGCGCGGTCGTACGGGACGAGCACGGGGTCGACGATCCCGCCGAAGCGTTCGATGGTGCGGGCGACCGACGCGTGCGGATCAGGCCCTACCGCCGAGGCGCGCACCTTGTTGACGACGGCGATGGAGGGCGTTCCGCCGAGGGTCTCGGCGAGGTCGGCCGCGCCGCGCAGGAAGCGCGCGATCCCCACGGGATCCGCGGCCGCGACGGCGAGCACGACGTCCGCCTCGGCGAGCGCCGTGAGCGTCGCCGCGTTGCGACGGGGTGCGAAGACGTCGCTCGATATCTCCTCGTCGTCCTCGAGGCTCGAGGCGAGGTCGAGCACGACGTCCTCGACCCACTCCCGGCATCGGGCGAGCGTCGCCGCGACGCGCTCGGCCGTCAGCTCGGGCCACCGGTCGGGGCGCCCGATGCCCGTGAGGACGCGGAAAGCACCCGCGCGCGCGTCGTGCCATTGCGCGATGCGGTCGAGCTCGGCGAGCGTGAGGCTCTCGCTCGCGGCGAGGCGGCAGGCCGCGGCGAACCCCGGCGCCTCGTCGAGCAGGCCGAGCGAGGGAGCGATCGCGGCCCCGTGCGTGTCGACGTCGGGGAGCGCGACGCGCCGTCCGGCCGCGGCGAGCTCGGCGGCGACGGCGATCGCGACGCTCGTGCGGCCGGGCGCCCCGGCCGTCCCCCACATCGCGATCACGCGTCCATGGCCCCGTTCGCCGGGACCCGCCGCAGGCGCGGGCAGCGGGGCCGCGAGCGCGGCCGGCCACTCCTCGTCCACGTCGACCGCCTCGAGGAGCCCGAGGCCTGCCGCGAAACGCCGCTCGGCCTCCGAGGCGACGACCGCGACCACGCGCACGCCGAGCCGATCGCACTCGGCGAGCAGCCGCGGGGTGAGGTAGCGCGGGAGCGCCGCGGCAAGCACGAGGTCGGGCGCGAGCGCGGCGAGCCGAGCCGCGAGCTCGTCCCCCGCCGCCGCGCGCGCGACGACCTCGACGCTGTGGCGGCGGGCGTCCTCCTCCGCCCGATCCTCCCGGTCGAGCGGGAGGGCGAGCGCGACCGTGCCGACGCCCCTCATCGCGCGAGCGGGAGGGACGTGGGCACGAGCGACACGGCGTCGCCGTCCGCGACGGCCTCGAGCACGCGCGCGACGCGATCGCGCGGCACGAGCAGCTCGACGGACGCGGTCTCGTCGTCGACGACGAGACCGCCCGCCTCCGTCACGGCGACGACGGTCGCGGAGGGCACGAGCACGGCGGGCGGTCCGAAGGCGCCGCCGTCGAGGGCCGGCGCGGACCACACGTCGACCGTCGCGCCCTCGACGACGTCCGCGCTCAGTGGACCGCGCGGCGTCACGACGACGGAGGCGAGGCGCGCACCCGCGGCGGACCCGAGTGCGCGCACGGGGACGAGCTCGCCGCGCGCGACCGGACGCGTGACGATCGCGCCCTCCGCGGGGATCCTGCCGGTCGTCGCATACGCGTCCGCGGCGCTCGCGAGCCCCACGCGCACGACGTCGAGATCGTCGGCGCCGACGCGCTCGCCGGGCTCGAGCGCGCGACGCGCCGTGTAGACGGCGACCGAGCGGTCGGCGGCGTCGAGCAGTGCGAGCACGCCCGCGATCGACGCGACGACGAGCACGAGGCCGACGAGCAGCCGCGCATCGAGCACGGGGCGCGATCTCCGCGGCCTCTCCTCACGCTGGGTCATGGGTCTCCTCCCTCTCTCGAGGACCATCGTCGCGAGCGGCGCCGGGGGACGTCGCGAGTTATCCACACGCCCTCCGGCAGCGCGGCCCGGCGCCCATAATCGACGCATGACCGGGAACGACGCCCAGCCGACGCGCTTCCTCACGCTCGCCGACACGGCGGAAGTGCTCAACATCTCCCTCGGCCAGGCGTACGCCCTTGTGCGCTCGGGCGAGCTGCCGGCGATCAAGGTCGGCGGCGCGGGGCGCTGGCGCGTCGAGCGCACGGTGCTCGAGTCGTACATCGACGCGATGTACGAGGAGTCGCGGCGCCGCAACCTGTGGAACCAGGCGGACTTCGCCGACGTCGCGGAGTTCTCCGGACTGCCCGTGCACCCCGTGGGGAGCGATCACAGTCGCACGAGGGACAGCTGATCGAAGGCGACGATCGCGAACCCGCTCACGGCGCCGCGCCGACGCGGCTCGTCCAGTGCGTGCAGCGCGAGGTCGAAGTGGTCCCGCCCGACTCGATCGATCGTGCCCGTGAGCACGCGCACGCTCGTGCGCACCTCGACCGTGCTGCGGCGCCGGCACAGGTCCCGCACGACGAATGCGAGGCCGAGGCGCGCCGCGAGCGACCCGCCGGGCTCCTCGCCACCGAGGGAACGCACGCTCGGCTCCACCTGATCGGGCTCGATGCCGAGCGCGACGATCGCCGCGAGCGGCACGATCCCCGTGCGCCGCACGCGGGCGTCGAGCTCCACGGCGACCCAGTCGCGACCGAAGCCCGTCGCGCGCGCCCGCTCGACGCCGCCGTCGCGCAGCTCGAGACGCAGCCAGCGGTCCGGGCACTCCTCGGCGGGCGCGAGGAGGCGGTCCCGCAGCGCGAGGCGGCCGAGCCGCAAGCGCTCCTCCTCGACGCGGAGGCCCGCCTCGTCGACGGCGAGCTCGTGCTCGAGCTGCCCTTCGAGGTCGTCGAAGAGCTCGTTCCACCGCATGCGTGCGACGGTAGCGGCGCGATCGCACGGGCGCGGACGTTCTCCACAGGACCGAGGACGTCGCCGAGCGGTCCCTCCCCACGCCGGAACGGGAGGAGTTCTCCACAGCCCCGCAACGGGGGCATGGACATGCGGTGGGGAGCTCTGCTTGAGTGGGCCTCACCCCCCATTGGGGGGATGGCGATCGAGGAGGGGCGATGAACGGCACGGGCAAGTCGGGGGCTGCGGCGAGAGAGGGCGTGGAGCCGTCGCCGCGCGAGCCCGCGGGCGGCAGGAGACCGCCCGTGCGCATGCCACGGGCCGCAGCCGACGACTTCTTCGCCCAGCAGCCGACCGGCACCGCCCACCTGCCCGACCCCACTCCCCTCCTGGAGAACCTCACGCGCTGCGTCGTCGAGATCCTCGCGGGCGCGCGCGACCTCGAGCAGGTCTCGCGGTGGGTGAGCGACGACGTCTACCGGCACCTGCTCAAGCGCGTCGTGCTCTCGACGCGCGCACGACAGGCGACCGGGCGGAACGCGACCCGCCCGGCCTTCACGATCGGCTCGACGACCGTGTGCGAGCCGCGCGACGGCATCGTCGAGGCCGTCGTGATCGTGCGCGGACGCGCCCGCACGCGCGCCGTCGCCTTCCGGCTCGAGGGCCTCGACCGCCGCTGGCGCGCGACCGCGATCCACGTGCTCTGAGTCTCGGCGGCGAGCGCGTCCCCGGGCCGCCGACTCACACGGCGCCTGTCCTCCCCCTGCCCACGGAGCAGCGTGCGATCCGGACGTGAACCCGCCAAACCCCCTCCGGGCGTCGGAGGCGCCGCGTGCCCGACCGCGATCCTCCATAAGATAAGGTGCACGCGTGAGCGCGACCGACGGCCCCGGGGCCGACCGTGGCGTCGACCGACGAGTGACCATGCGGACCGTCGCCGCGGCGAGCGGGGTCCACGTCTCCACCGTCTCCCGCTCGTTGCGTCGTGCATCGCTGGGCAAGCCGCCGCTCAACGACAACGACGCCCGCATCCGTCGGCTCGCCGACGAGCTCAACTATGTCTTCAATCCGAACGCGGCGAGCCTCACGACGAAGCGCACGAACACCTTCGGGGTCCTCGTGCCCAGCCTCACGGACACGACGCTCGCCGCCATCTACGACTCCGCCGAGCTCACGGCCCACCGGCGCGGCTACGACGCCTTCGTCGTGAACACCCACGACGACCCAGCCGAGCAGGGCCGCCGGCTGCGACTGCTCGCGGGGCGACTCGTCGACGGGATCATCATCGGCGACGCCCGCGTCGACGGCACCAACCTGCGCGAGCTCGAACGCTCCGGCACACCGTTCGTGCTCGCGCTGCGCCGCAGCGATGGGTTCCTCTCGGTGACCGGCGACGACTATCGCGGCGGCTACCTCGCCGGCCAGCACCTCGTCTCTCTCGGCCACAGCGTGATCGGCGTCGTCGCCGGACGCCCGTGGGCCAGCACGAGCACGGACCGCGTCGCAGGCGTCGTCGCGGCGGCGATGGAGTCCGGCGTCGAGATCCGCCCCGAGTACGTCGTCGAGGAGGGGTTCGAGGTGGACAGCGGCAAGCGGGGCGCGGGGCGGCTGCTCTCCCTGCCGACGCCGCCCACGGCGATCTTCGCGGTCAACGACATCTCCGCCATCGGCGTCCTTGGCGAGCTGCGCGCCCACGGCATCCGCCCCGGACGCGACGTCGCGGTTGTCGGCTACAACGACCTGCCGATGTCGTCGGCGCTCACAGTGCCCCTCACGACCCTGCACAACCCGCTCCATCAGATCGGCCGCATCGTCGTGCAGAAGCTGCTCGATCTGATCGAGGGCAAGTCCGTCGAGTCGACACGGCTCCCGCCGCGACTCATCGTGCGCGAGTCGACCATTCCGTGATGCGGAACGCACACCCCGACGACGCCCCAGCGCTGCCGCGTTAAATCTTTGTGACGGCCGCGGCCCAGTTCCGCGAGCATGCCTCCTGAAGTAGCGCTCTCGAGAGCCATACGGCATATCTCACCGAGGTTAATAGTGCGTGCTCTTGATGACACCGCCGTTACGCGTCCGTTTCACGCATGTTTCCCATCCCGCACGCTCCCCCGCGCTCGCTCAGTGGGACGTTGACCCTCGCATCGAGGCCATGCCAGACTGCAACCGCTTGCACGCCACCGCCGGGTCGAGGAACCTCATCCGGCACATCGTTCGTCTCGAACGCCCCGCCCCACGATCACAGGAGCAGGCCGCAACGCTGTCGCCGCGTGCAACCGGTTGCACGGCGACCCTCGGCCCACCCCCTCCGTCATCGGAAGGACCACCCCATGCCCCCGCCCTTCACCCCTCCGGTCGCCTATCGCGCAGGGGCGCTCTTCGACTCGGAGCGAGGAGAGCTGCTGCACGATGTCGCCTTCGTGGTCGCCGACGGCCGGGTCACGTGGCTCGGGGCTGCCGCCGATCGACCCGTCGAGCCCGCGGTCCGCGATCTCGGCGACGTCGTCGTGCTGCCTGGCTTCGTGGACGCGCACAGCCACATCACCGAGGCCGGGCGAGGGCGACCAGCCCGGGCAGCGGCTGGGACCCGTGCCCTGGCAGACCATCCGCGGGGTGGACAACCTTCGCCGCGCCCTCGCCTCCGGCGTCACGACCATGCGCTGCATGGGCGAGCTGCACGACATCGACTTCCTCTACCGGGATGCGGTCGCCGGCGGCGAGGTCGCCGGGCCCCGGTTGCTTGTGTGCGGGCAGGGCCTCACGCCTCCCGGCGCCCACGGCAGCGCAGGCGGTGGGGTCGCCGGCCCCGACGAGCTGCGCCGGGCGATCCGCGAGCGGGCCGAGAAGGGCGCCGACCACATCAAGATCTTCACCACGGGCGGCGTGTCGTCGCTCACGAGCTCCCTCGACGACTCGAACTACTCCCGCGAGGAGATCGACGCGATCGTCGACGAGGCCGGCGCGCATGGCCTCACCGTGGGCGCGCACGCCCACGGCGGGGCCGGGGTGACCTGGGCGGTCGAGCGCGGCGTCCATTCCATCGAGCACGGCGAGCTGCTCTCCCGCCGCAACATCGCGGAGCTCGCCGAGCATGGCACCTGGCTCGTGATGACGCACGCCATCTCGCACCATCGGGCCGGGATCGAGAGCGGGGACGCGCGACGTCCGGAGATCATGGCAAAGCTGCTGCAGGCGCGCGAGCATGCGAAGCGGCACGCGCACGAGATCCGGGCCGCGAAGGTCAAGCTCGCCCTCGGCACCGACTCGATGCACGGCCTGTTCGGCTACGAGATGGAGTGGCTCGTCGAGCACGGATGGAGCCCCGCCGAGGCGCTCGTCGCCGGCACCCGGCATGGCGCGGAGGTCATCGGCCTCGACGATGTGGGCGTGCTGCGGCCGGGCGCTCGCGCGGACTTCGTCGTGCTCGCCGGCGATCCGCTCGAGGATATCCACGCCGTCCGCACCGTCCGCAGTGTCTACCAGGACGGCCAGGAGGTCGTGCACGGACCGTGGACCCGCGGGCCCGAGCGCGTCGAGTGAGCGCCCGAGGTGACCGTCCTCGCCGGCTCGCCTCCGCGGTCGTGCACGCAGGAGGCGGCACCGGGCGCGGCACCGGCCGGACGAGCCCCACATCGAGATGAACAGGCACCACGCACGAGGAGAGGACATGAGTCGCACATGAGCGATGATCAGACGGGCCGCCCCGTCTTCTACCAGGGAGCCGGCGTCTTCGACGCGACAGGCGAGGAGCTGCGGCACGGCGATGGCCTGCTCGTCGCCGCCGGCAGGGTCGTCGGCATCGGCAGCCGCGAGGCGCTGGCGACCGACGGCGTCGAGGTCGTCCCCCTTGGCGACGCCGTCATCGTGCCGGGGTTCGTCGACTCCCACACGCACATCACCATCCGCCCGTGGGAAGGCGATCAGCACGGGAAGATGCAGCAGCCGGTCGTGTGGCAGACGGTGCGCGGAGTGCAGAACCTGCAGCGGATGCTTCAGTCCGGCGTCACCACCGCGAAGATCATGACCGAGCCGCTCGACATCGACTATGAGTACAAGGACGCCGTCGCCCGGGGCGAGGTCCTCGGCCCGCGCCTGCGCGTCGCCGGCCCCGGCCTGACTCCGCCCGGCGGCCATGGGCATGCAGCGGGCGGCGGCGTATCGGGCATCGAGAACCTCCGCGCCGCCGTGCGCGAACGGGCCGCAAAGGGCGCCGATCACATCAAGATCTTCACCACGGGCGGCGTGTCCTCCCAGAACGGCGGACTCGACGAGTCCCTATTCTCCCCCGAGGAGATCGCCGCGATCACCGCCGAGGCGGCCGCCCACGGCATGAAGGTGTAGGCGCACGCGCACGGCGGCCCCGGCGTCTCCTTCGCCGTGCAGAACGGCATTCACACGATCGAGCACGGCGGCAAGCTCGACCGGGAGAACATCCGGCTCATGAAGGAGCACGGCACGTGGCTCGTGATGACGCACGCGATCTCGCACCACCCCGAGGGCATCGAGATGGGCGACGCCCATGAGCCCGCCATCCTCGCGAAGCTGCACGAGTCGCGTGCCTATGCACGCGAGCACGTGCACGAGATCCGCGAGGCCGGCCTGCGCATCGGACTCGGGACCGACTCGATGCACGGCCTGTTCGGCTACGAGATGCAGTGGATGGTCGATCACGGCTGGACCGCCGCCGACGCGCTGCTGGCCGGGACCCGCAACGGAGCCGAGCTCGTCGGCCTCGACGACGTCGGCGTGCTCGAGCCGGGGCGCCGCGCGGACTTCGTCGTGCTCGGCTCCAACCCGCTCGAGGACATCCGCGCCGTCTACGACGTGAAAGCCGTGTACATGGACGGCCGCGCCGTCGTTCGCGGCGACGCGATCGTCCCGAAGGCCCCCGAGGCGCGCCGGCACGTGCCGACGGTCCAGCGGTGAGCGGCGAGGAGACGACGATGGTCACTCTCCGGATCAACGCGGAGCGACTGCGGGCCGACATCGAGGCGCTCGCGTCCATCGGACGCTCGCCCGCGGGCGGCATCAGCCGCACAAGCTTCGGCCCGGCGGACGCCCTGGCTCGAGAGTGGTATCTCGCACGCTGCGCGGAGGCGGGTCTCACAGTGGACGTCGATGGCCTGGGCAACATGGTCGTCCGCGCCCCCTCGGACACGGGCCGTCCCGCTCCCGTGTGCTCCGGCTCGCACATCGACACCGTACCCAACGGCGGCCGGCTCGACGGAGCCCTCGGCTCACTCGCTGCGCTCGAAGCGCTGCGCAGGATCTCCGAGACGGGGATCGAGCTCGCGCACCCAGTGCGCGCCCTCGTGTTCTCGGACGAGGAGGGCAACTACGGCCACCTGCTCGGCTCCGCGGGTCTGCGCCACGGCTACGGGCGCAAGCAGCTGGAGGAGCTGAGCGGACGGGACGGCGATCGGCTCGTCGACGCGCTCGTCGCAGCCGGCTACGACCTCGACGAGGCCACGCGCACGCGAGTGGAGGCGGGCAGCATCCATGCCTTCGTCGAGCTGCACATCGAGCAGGGCCCGATCATGGAGGAGCGCGGAACCGAGATCGGCGTGGTCACCTCCATCGTCGGACTCGCCGGCGCCCGGGTCGAGTTCATCGGCAGCGCAGACCACGCGGGCACGACTCCGCTGACTCGTCGCAAGGACGCGCTGCTCGCCGCGTCCGAGTTCCTGCAGCTGCTGCCCGGCATCGCCCACGACATCTCGGAGGCGGCGGTCGTCACGTGCGGCATGATCTCCGTGGATCCGGCGAGCCAGAACGTCGTCCCGGGGGTCGCGCACCTCACGCTCGATTTCCGCGACCCCGACTGGGACCGGCTGCAGCAGCTCGCCGCGGCGTTCGAGCAGGCCGCCCGCGATGTCGCACGTCGCCGCGGCCTCCACGCGTCGTGGCGACCGGACTCGATGGTCGAGCCCGTGCCCCTCCACCCGGAGGTGCGCGCCGCGATCGCGGCCGCGGCCGACGGGCTGGGTCTGAGTCGGATGGACATCCCCTCTGGCGCAGGACACGACTCGCAGAACATGGCATGGCTCGCGCCGACGGCCATGATCTTCGTCCCCAGCATCAACGGAAAGAGCCACTGCCCGGAGGAGGACACCTCCTGGCACGACATCGAGAACGGCGCCAACGCGTTGCTCGCGACCCTGCTCGCCCTCGCGACCGAGGAGGCGCCGGTCACCGGCCCTCCGCTCGTTGCGATCGCGGGCTGAGCCGGCACCACCGCATCCCCACCCGCACCTCGACACCTTCACGCACCAGGAGGATCCCATGACCAAGACCGCGATCGCGGTGGCGACGACGATCGTCGCCGCCGCGGCACTGCTCTCCGGCTGCTCGAGCAGCTCGAGCAGCTCGCACCCGAGCAGTGACGCCGCGAGCGGAGGCACGCTCCGCGTCGTCGGCGTCAACGAGCCCGTCACCATCAACCCCGTCTACAGCTCGACCTCGGACGTCAAGAGCTGGGGTCCGATGTTCGACACGCTCGTCGGCACCGACCGCGCTTCCACCGCCCCCGACCAAGACGGTCTGCTCTACGGCTGGACGCGGCCGACCGACACGACATGGCTGTTCAAGGTGCGCCAGGGCGTCACCTTCCACGACGGCGAGAAGTTCGACGCGGCGGCGGCCGCGTTCACGATCCAGCAGGAGATCACCGATCCCAAGGCGGTGCTCGGCAACAACTTCAGCGCGGTCGCCGGGGCCGCTCCCCAGGATGGGGACCTGCTCGTGACGACGAAGGTTCCCTACCCCGCCCTCCCGGCGATGCTCGCCATCACGATGGCGGTGGCCCCTGGCGCCTACCAGAAGGCCGGCGGCGACGCCTTCGCTCAAGATCCCGTCGGCACCGGCCCGTTCGTCTTCGACTCCTACACGCGCGGCGGCACGCTCAAGATGGTCGCGAACAAGGACTACTGGCGCGGCGCGCCCACACTCGACGAAGTGGACGTCAGCTGGAGCGCCGACCCGTCTGCCCGAGCGAGCCTCGTCAAGACCGGCCAGGCTGACCTGGCTCTCGACCTCACGCCGCAGGCGACTGTCGCCGTGAAGGGCGACCCGAACGTCAAAGTCGAGGAGAAGCCGATCGACGCCCGCTACTTCGTGTACTTCAACGAGAACACCGCGCCATTCGACAACCTCGCGCTGCGCAAGGCGGCCGCGATGGCGATCGACAAGCGGGCGATCGTATCGAGCCTCTTCAAGCAGGGCGGGGCGTCGGTCTACGACTACTTCGTCGGCGACCAGTTCCAGACCAAGCCCACCTACAAGGACGCGATCACGTACGACCCCGACGAGGCCAAGAAGCTCGTGGCCTCTGTTCCCGGCGACCACAAGATCCAGTTCACCTACGCGAGCGGCCGATCTCCCCAGGACGGCCAGATCGGCGCCGCGATCGCGGGGATGCTGCAGAAGGCCGGCTTCGAGGTGGAGAACCAGCCGGTCGACTTCGCGACCTTCGTGCAGCGCCGCAACAGCGGCAACCTGCAGATGGCGGGCGTGCAGATCATCAACGCGTTCGTCGATCCCGATGAGGAGTTCCGCCCCTGGGTCCTCAAGACGTCCGTGACGAAGAACTGCGTCAGCGCGCCCTACGACGCGCTGTCCGACCAGGCCCTCGCCACGGCGGACCGAACGGCTCGCGAGAAGATCTACGCCCAGGCAGAGGACCTCCTCCTCAACAAGGACGTCTGCTACACGCCGATCCTCCGCTACGACGGGGTGTGGGCGATGAGCAGCAAGGTCCAGGGTTTCGTCCCGCCGAGGTTCGCCTCGCCGGACTACTACGCGATCTCGCTCAAGGGCTGACCGTGTCCGCGATCACGGATGCCCCGCGGGCCGGTGCCGCTGCGCCGGCCCCGCCGGGGCGAGTGCTCGAGATCGACCGGCTGACCATCCGCTACGGTCGCGGCCGCACGACGGCGCACGCGAGACCCGCGGTCGACGGCGTCTCGCTGCACGTCGCGCCGCACGAGATCGTGGGCGTCGTCGGCGAGTCCGGCTCAGGCAAGACGAGCGTGGCGATGGCAGCGGCCGGGCTCCTGGACGCGACCGAGGGCAGCATCACCGCGAACGGTCGCCCCGTCTCCACTCGGATGCCGCGTTCCGACCGTGCCAACGTGCAGATGGTGTTCCAGGACCCCGTGGCCTCGTTCGACCCGCGGCAAAGCGTCCGCGCTGGCCTGCGCGAGCTGCGCCGCCTCCACGGCGCGCGCACCCGGTGGATCGCCGACGAGGAGCTGCTCGACCGGGTCGGCCTCAGCGCGCAGCTGCTCCCCCGGCTCCCGCACCAGCTCTCCGGCGGGCAGGCGCAGCGCGTCTCGATCGCGCGCGCCCTCCTGCTGCGGCCCGCTCTGCTCATCGCCGACGAGCCGACGAGCGCACTCGACGTGTCGGTGCAGGCTCAGATCCTCGACCTGTTGCGCACGCTGTGCGACGCGGAAGGTCTCAGTGTTCTCTTCATCAGCCACGACCTCGCCGTCGTCCGCGAGCTGTGCCACCGCGTCTACGTGCTCCTGCACGGCGAGCTCGTCGAGCAGGGGGACACGATCCGGGTGATGTCGAGCCCGCGGCACGCATACACGGCGCGGCTCATCTCGGCCATCCCCGGCCACTACTCGTCCGATCCGCACCCGCTGGAGACGCCATGATCCGGCTGCTCGTCACGCGCGTCCTGCTCGGCATCGTGACGCTGCTCATCGCTGTCACGGTGACCTTCTTCGTCGTCCATGCGAGCGGCAACCCGGTCGCACAGATCCTCGGCGACTCGGCGACCCCCGGGCGAGTGGCCGAGGTCACCCATCAGTTGGGCCTCGACCGCCCACTGTACGAGCAGTACCTCGAGTTCCTCGGGCAGCTCGCGCGCGGGGACCTGGGCGTATCGCTGCGCTACAACGAGCCGAACGCCGAGCTGGTCCTCCAGCGGATGCCGGCCACCGCCGAGCTCGCGGCCTCCGCGCTCCTCATCGCGCTCGTCCTCGGTGTGACACTCGGCTGCGTCGCCGCGGTGCGCGAAGGCGGGGCCGTCGACCGCGTCGTCACCGCCGTCTCGGCGATCGGCACCTCGGCACCGGTGTTCTGGTTCGGCCTCATGGGCATCCTCGTGTTCGCGGTGCTGCTCGGCTGGCTGCCAGCCGGGCAGATGCAGTCGCCGATCTCGCTCGTGCTGCCCGCCTCGACCCTCTCGCTGCTGCCGCTCGCCCAGGTCGCCCGCCTCACCCGCTCCGCGATGTCGGAGACGCTGCGGATGCCGTTCGTCGTCGCCGCCAACGCGCGAGGGCTCGCACCGCTGCGCGTCATCGTCAATCACGCGCTGCGCAACTCCGCGATACCGGTGCTGACGATCTTCGGCCTCCAGACCGGCCTGCTGCTGTCGGGCGCCGTGACCGTCGAGTACGTGTTCGCGTGGCCCGGGCTCGGCACGCTCGCCACCGACGCGGTGCAGGGCCGTGACTTCTCCTTGGTGCAGGCCGTCGTCGTGGTCGGCGTGGTCGTGTTCGTTCTCGTCAACTTCGTTGTCGACCTGCTGTACACGATCATCGACCCCCGCATCAGGGAGTCGAGAGCATGACCACCGAGCTCACCGACGGCATCGCGGTCGTCTCCGCCCGCACCCGATTGCGTGCCTCCGCCCGTGGCTGGGGCGCCGTGCTCGGTTTCGGCATCCCGCTCGGCATCATCGTCCTGTCCGCGCTCCTCGCCGGCCTGCTGCCGCTGCACGACCCGAACGACCAGGACCTGCTGGCCAGTCTCGCGCCTCCCGGCGCCGCCGGCCATCTGCTCGGCACGGACCAGCTCGGCCGAGACATGCTCTCGAGGCTCGTCTTCGGCGCACGCCTCTCGCTCGTCATCGGCTTTGTCGGGATGCTCGCGGGCGCCGTGCCGGGGATCGTCCTGGGACTCGTGGCTGGCTTCTACCGCGGTTGGGTGGACGCGGTGGTCTCGCGTCTCGTGGACGCCCAGCTCGCCATCCCCTTCGTGCTGCTCGCGATCGCGGTGATCGCGGCCAACGGGCAGTCGCTCGGGGTGCTCGTCGGCGTTCTCGCCCTGTTCTCCTGGGCGCCGTACGCGCGGGTCATCCGGGGAGACACGATCGCGCTGCGCGAGCAGCCGTTCGTGCTCGGGCTGCGGGCCGCCGGGCTGCGCAGCGGCCGGATCCTGATGCGTCACATCCTGCCGAACGAGGCGGGGACGGCGCTTGTGCTCGCCGCGCTGCAGATGGGGTCGGTCATGCTCGCCGAGAGCGCCCTGAGCTTCATCGGCGTTGGCGTCGTCGCCCCCGACGTCAGCTGGGGCGCCATGCTCGCCGACGGTCGCGACCAGCTCTACGGAGCGTGGTGGATCGCGGCCTTCCCAGGACTCGCGATCACCGTGACCGTGCTGCTCGTGAACCTGTTCGGCGACGCCCTGCGTGCCTTGCTCGACCCGCGCCGGAAGAGGTATTGAGATGGCACCCCTGCTGGAAATCGACGACCTCACCATCGAGGCCGCCACGGGAGAGGGACCGATAACCCTCCTCGACGGCCTGACCGTCTCCATGGATGCCGGGCAGGTTCTGGGCCTCATCGGCGAGTCGGGCAGCGGCAAGACGACGACGGCGCGGGCGATGATCGGCATGCTCGAGTCGAACCTCTCGGTCCGCCGCGGCTCGATCCGGCTCGCCGGGACGGAGATCACGGCGGCCCGACCACGCGAGCTGCGCGCCGTGCGCGGACGTGACGTGGGCTTCGTCTTCCAAGGAGCCGGATCCTCGCTCGATCCGCTGCTTCGCGTCGACCACCAGCTCGACGAGGTGATCCGTCGGCACCGGCGCGACGTCGACCGGTCGAGGCGACGGACGATGACCCTCGAGGCGCTCGCCTCGATGGGCTTCGCCGACCCGGAGCACGTCGCCCGCAGCTACCCGCACCAGCTCTCGGGGGGCATGCGCCAGCGGGTGTCGATCGCCCTCGCGATGGTCGTGCGCCCGAAGATGCTCATCGCCGACGAAGCGACGTCGGCGCTCGACGTGACGACGCAGAAGGAGGTCGTGCAGCTGCTCACCCGGCTGGTGGCCGAGAACGGCGTCGGCATGGTCTTCGTGACCCACGACCTCGTGCTCGCCGAGGAGATCTGCACCTCCGTCGCGGTCCTGCGCCGAGGTCGCCTGGTCGAGTACGGCCCCGTGGAGCGGATCATGACCGATCCGCAAGCGGAGTACACGCGAGAGCTGCTCGCCGCGGTGCCGCGATGGTGACCGCGGCCGCGCCCGCGATCGCGGCGGACCCGGAGCGCGTGCGCGCCTTCCTCGACGAACTCGCCACGATCGGCGCGGACCCTCTCGGCGGTTGGTCGCGGCTGGCCTTCGGCTCCGAGGAGCGTCGCGCCCACGCCGTATTCGCCCGGGAGCTGGCCACACTCGGCGCGCGCGTGCGCACGGACGCCGTCGGCAACACCATCGCCCTGCTCCCGGGCCGCGATGACGGGCTGCCGGCTCTCGCGACGGGGTCGCACCTCGACAGCGTGTACCGCGGCGGCAACTTCGACGGCGCCGCAGGCGTTGCCGCGGCCGTCGAGACCGCACGAATCCTCGTCGACGAGGGCGGGCTCCGACACCCCGTGCTGGTCGTGGCCTTCGCGGCCGAGGAGGGCGCGCGTTTCGGCGTCCCGTGCATCGGCAGCCGTACCATCGCCGGCGCGTGCAACGCCGACGCTCTGCGGGCAATGGTCGATCGGGACGGGCGGACAGCCTTCGAGTGCGCCGCCGAGGTCGGCCTCGACCCCGCCGCCGCAGCCACGGCGCGCTGGGACCTCTCACGCGTGGCCTGCTTCGTCGAAGTGCACATCGAGCAGGGAGCGGTGCTGCAGGACGCGCGCGCACCCCTCGGCATCGTCACGGTCATCGGCGGCAGCCGCCGCTCGCAGCTCACCTTCATGGGCGTCGCGGATCACTCGGGGGCGACACCCATGCGCCTGCGCAAGGACGCTCTCACTGCCGCAGCGGAGTTCATCCTCGAGGTCGAGCACCGCGCTCGCATGCAGCCCACGGCGGTCGCGACCGTCGGGCGCGTGCGCGTCTGCCCGAACTCGATCACCACGGTGCCGGGAACCGTCAGCCTGACCCTGGACGTGCGCGATGTCGACGCGCGTCGGCAGCAGGCGCTCTCGTACGCGCTGCGGGATCGGGCCCGGGCGATCGCTACGGCCCGAAGCATCGAGCTGAGCATCGAGGACCTCTCTCAGCAGTCTCCCGTGGCTCTCGACACACGCATGCGGAGGGCGCTCGAGGACGCCGCCCGCTCCCTAGGCCGGTGCTGCCTCTCGATGCCGAGCGGCGCGAGCCACGACGCCGCACACCTGGCACCTCACGTGCCGACAGGCATGGTGTTCGTGCCGTGCCTGGACGGGATCAGCCATGCGCCTGAGGAGTTCGCTGACGCCGCGGACATCGCCCGGGCGGCCGAGGTCGTCGCGCTCGCCTTCCGCGAGGCCGATCGACGCGAGGGACCCGAGCGCCTTCCCACCGCGTGACAGATGCACAGTGCGATCGTCACGCACTCGCACCACACCGCACACACTCGCACCGCGGGCATCACAGGACAGGCGGCCGGTGAGCCGCCCGGGTGCGGCTCAGCGGCGCTTGTTCTTCTCCTGCGAACGACGCTGCGCGCGGTTCTGCGGGGCCGGTCCCGTCGAGTCCGTCCGCTGGCCGAACGCGCCGCGTGCCGCCGGCTGCGCGGGGGCCTGCGCGACCGCCGGCTGCTGCTCCTGCCCACCGCGCGCGAACGCCCCGGCCTGGGCGCGCTGCTGCGCCTCGGCCTGCTGCTGCGCGCGCGCCGTCGCGGCCGTCTGCACCTGGCCGCGCTGGTTGCGCACCTCGACGTCGCCCGAGGCGTCCTCGCTCGGCGCCGAGTAGCTCAAGCGCTCCTGGGGCGCATCGTTCGCACTCAAGCCGCGTGCCGCCACGTGCGCCTCGCCATCGCCGCCCGTGACCTCGACCTCGAGGTTGAAGAGGAAGCCGATCGACTCCTCGCGGATCGCGCCCATCATCTGCTGGAAGAGCGCGTAGCCCTCACGCTGGTACTCGACGAGCGGATCGCGCTGCGCCATCGCGCGCAGGCCGATGCCGTCCTTGAGGTAGTCCATCTCGTAGAGGTGGTCGCGCCAGCGCCGGTCGATGACGCTCAGCACGACGCGGCGCTCGAGCTCGCGCATGGCCGCCTCGCCGAGGCTCTCCTCACGGCGCTGGTAGGCGATCTTCGCGTCCGAGGTGAGCTGCTCGACGAGGAACTGCGTCGACATCCGGCCCGCGGCCTCCGTGAGCACCTCGTCGATCGTGATCGACACGGGGTAGAGCGTCCTGAGCTCGGTCCACAGCGCCTCGTAGTCCCAGTCGTCGCTCGTGCCCTCGCCCGTGTGCGCCTCGACGACCTCCTTGATGACGTCCTCGAGGAAGCGCTGCACGCGGTCCTTGAGGTCGTCGCCCTCGAGGATGCGGCGACGGTCGCTGTAGATCGCCTCACGCTGGCGGTTGAGCACGTCGTCGTACTTGAGCACGTTCTTGCGGATCTAGGCGTTGCGGCCCTCGACCTGCGACTGGGCGCTGCGGATCGCGCGGCTGACGACCTTGGACTCGATGGCGATGTCATCCGGAACGCCGCTGCGGCCCATGAGCGCCTCGGCCGCGCCGCTGTTGAAGAGGCGCATGAGGTCATCC
>JAATFA010000017.1 GCA_015655445.1 Actinomycetales bacterium
AGGCGAGCCTGTTCGAGGAGCACGACTTCCACGACTTCAAGATCTCGGTCAAGCACAACGATCCCGTCGTCATGGTCAAGGCATACCGGATGCTCGCCGAGCGCGGCGACTGGCCGCTCCACCTCGGCGTGACCGAGGCGGGCCCCGCCTTCCAGGGGACGATCAAGTCGGCGACGGCGTTCGGCATCCTCCTCGGCGAGGGGATCGGCGACACGATCCGCGTCTCGCTCTCCGCCCCGCCCGTCGAGGAGGTCAAGGTCGGCCTGCAGATCCTGCAGTCTCTCAACCTGCGCGAGCGCAAGCTCGAGATCGTCTCGTGCCCGAGCTGCGGCCGCGCCCAGGTGGACGTGTACTCCCTCGCCGACGCGGTGACGGAGGGGCTCCAGGGGATGAGCGTTCCCCTGCGTGTCGCCGTCATGGGCTGCGTCGTCAACGGTCCGGGGGAGGCCCGCGAGGCCGACCTTGGCGTCGCCTCGGGCAACGGCAAGGGGCAGATCTTCGTCAAGGGCGAGGTCATCAAGACCGTGCCGGAGTCCGAGATCGTGCCGACGCTGCTCGCCGAGGCGCACCGCCTCGCCGCCGAGATGCCCGCGGGCGAGGTCGGCGCCCCCGAGGTCGTCACGGCCTGAGCCCGGAGGACTCCGACGAGGTCCCGCCGGGACCCGCTCGCATTTCGTGCTCCCATTCGCGGCCTGGGCACGGTAGCCTGGGAGCAGACCGATTGGGGAATGGGGTTCTCGTGTACCCGCGGTCCGTCCGGCGGCGGGTAGCCCCCCTGCCCCCGCCGGGCCCCTTCCCCCTCGCACCGGCTTCCCGTCCCCGCCTGGTCGCTCCGCCTCGCGGCCTCCGGTCGCGGTATCGGCACGCCGATAGCATGGAGGCCGTGCCCACCCGCCTCAGCCAGCTCTTCGTCCGAACGCTCCGCGAGGATCCCGCCGACGCCGAGGTCACGAGCCACCGGCTCCTCGTGCGCGCCGGCTACATCCGGCGGCAGGCTCCGGGCATCTTCGCGTGGCTGCCGCTCGGCTTGCGCGTGAAGGCGAGGCTCGAGGCCGTCATCCGCGAGGAGATGGCCGCAGCGGGAGCCCAGGAGGTGCATTTCCCGGCCCTCCTGCCGGCGGAGCCGTATGAGGCGACGGGCCGCTACGACGAGTACGGCGACGGCATGTTCCGCCTCGAGGATCGCAAGGGGGCGCGCATGGTCCTCGCGCCCACGCACGAGGAGGTCTTCACGCTCCTCGTCAAGGACCTGTACTCGAGCTACCGGGACCTTCCGCTCACGATCTACCAGATCCAGGACAAGTACCGCGACGAGGCGAGGCCGCGCGCGGGCATCCTGCGCGGGCGCGAGTTCACGATGAAGGACGCGTACTCGTTCGACTGGACGGACGAGGGCCTCGAAGCGTCCTACCAGGCCCAGCGCGCGGCGTACGAGCGGATCTTCCGGCGGCTCGGCCTCGACTATGTCATCGTCGCGGCCGACGCGGGGGCGATGGGCGGGTCCCGCAGCGAGGAGTTCCTGCATCCGACGCCCATCGGCGAGGACACGTTCGTGCTCTCGCCGGGCGGCTACGCGGCCAACGTCGAGGCGTTCCAGACGCTCGCGCCCGCACCGCTGCCGATCGAGGGGCAGCCCGCCGCGGTCGTGCGGGACTCGCCCGACACTCCGACGATCGCGACGCTCGTCGACCTCGCGAACGCGCGGTACCCGCGCGGTGACCGCGCGTGGACTGCGGCCGACACGCTCAAGAACGTCGTCGTCGCCCTCACCCACCTCGACGGCCGGCGCGAGCTCGTCGTGATCGGCGTGCCCGGCGATCGCGAGGTCGACGCGAAGAGGCTCGAGGTGGCGTTCCAGCCCGCGGAGGTGGAGCCCGCGACGGAGGCGGACTTCGACGCGAACCCGCTGCTCGTCAAGGGCTACATCGGACCGTGGTCGCCGACGGGGCCCGTGCTCGGTCTCGAGTCGGCCACGGGCATCCGCTACCTCCTCGACCCGCGCGTCGTCGACGGCACGAGCTGGATCACGGGCGCCAACGAGGCCGGCAGACACGTCTTCTCGCTCGTCGTGGGCCGCGACTTCACGGCCGACGGGTTCGTCGAGGCGGCGGAGGTGCGCGACGGCGACCCGGCGCCGGACGGCTCGGGTCCCATCCGCACGGCGCGCGGCACCGAGATCGGACACGTGTTCCAGCTCGGGCGCAAGTACGCGGACGCGCTCGGACTGCAGGTGCTCGACCCCGAGGGGCGGCTCGTGACGGTCACGATGGGCTCCTACGGCATCGGCGTGACCCGCAACCTCGCGCTCATCGCCGAGCAGAACAGCGACGCGAAGGGGCTCGTGTGGCCCGCCTCGGTCGCCCCGTTCGACCTGCACGTCGTCGCGACCGGCCGCGACGAGAGCGTCTACGCGATCGCCGAGTCGGTCGTCGGACGACTGGAGGCCGCGGGCTTCGACGTGCTCTACGACGATCGCGCGAAGGTCTCGGCGGGCGTCAAGTTCGGCGATGCCGAGCTTCTCGGCGTGCCCACGATCGTCGTCGTGGGCCGCGACGCGGCCGCGGGCTCCGTCGAGCTGTGGGATCGGCGCAGCGGCGAGCGCGAGCTCGTCGCGATCGAGGCCCTCGTGGACCGGCTGCGCGGGGCCGGGGCGCTCGAGTAGGCGCGTCGCGCGACGGGCAGACGGCGCGCGATCGTCGCGCTCGACGCGAACAGCGTCGTGCCCGCGCTCGCGGGCGGACACAATCGCGCGAGACTCCGCTACCGTAGATGGACCGCGTATCCGCACGGCATGCCGTCGTGCGCGGCGAGCTCAACACTGGAGGCCTGACGTGGACATCGACCTCGGCGTGCTCCGTCTCATGGAGCGCGAGCGGGAGATCCCGTTCGACGAACTCGTGCGCATCATCGAGCAGGCCATCCTCACCGCCTACCTCAAGCACACGGGCCAGGGGGAGCAGAAGAACGGTGAGGCGCCGAAGGCGCGCGTCGAGCTCGATCGGAAGACCGGGCACGTGACCGTCTACGTGCCCGAGCTGGACGAGAATGGCGAGGTCATCGGCGAGGCCGTCGACTCGCCGTCGGACTTCGGACGCATCGCCGCGTTCGCGGCGAAGCAGGTCATCAACCAGCGCTTGCGCGACATCGGGGACGACAAGATCCTCGGCGAGTTCCGCGGCCGGGAGGGCGACATCGTCGCGGGCGTCATCCAGCAGGGCCCGAACCCGCGCATGGTGCACGTCGATCTCGGCGCGGTCGAGGCGATCCTGCCGCCCGAGGAGCAGGTGCCGGGCGAGGAGTACACGCACGGCACGCGCCTGCGCGTGTACGTCACGAGCGTCGCGAAGGGGCTCAAGGGCCCCTCGATCACGGTCAGCCGGAGCCATCCCGCGCTCGTGCGCAAGCTCTTCGCGCTCGAGGTGCCGGAGATCGCGAGCGGCCTCGTGGAGATCACGGCGCTCGCGCGCGAGGCGGGGCATCGCACGAAGATGGCGGTGCGCGCGACGCAGCCCGGCATCAACGCGAAGGGCGCCTGCATCGGAGAGCTCGGGCAGCGCGTGCGCGCGGTGACGGCCGAGCTCAACAACGAGAAGATCGACATCGTCGACCATTCCGACGACCTCGCGACCTTCGTCGCGAACGCGCTCTCGCCCGCGAAGGTGACGAACGCGTTCGTCGTCGATCCCACGACGAAGGCGGTGCGCGCTCTCGTCCCCGACTACCAGCTCTCGCTCGCGATCGGCAAGGAGGGGCAGAACGCGCGTCTCGCCGCGAAGCTCACGGGCGCGCGCATCGACATCCAGCCGGACTCGATTCTGGAGAAGTAGGCCGTCCTGCCGGGGCGCGGGCACGAGTCGGCGGGCGACGCGCCGCCCGTCGCGCGAGTGCG
The DNA here is from genome assembly GCA_015655445.1 of Actinomycetales bacterium. Lineage (GTDB taxonomy): Bacteria > Actinomycetota > Actinomycetes > Actinomycetales > Microbacteriaceae > Diaminobutyricimonas. The sequence goes on from JAATFA010000017.1 coordinate 3,890, forward strand.
CCGCCGCGATCTCGTGCACGATGGCAGCGTGCAGCTTGATCGCGCGATCGCCGCGTTCCTCTCCTCGCTCGCGGCCGAGCGCGGCTACAGCGCGCACACGATCGGCTCCTACGGGGACGACCTCGCCTCGCTGCGCGCGTTCGCGGCCTCCCGCGGAGTGGATGAGGTCGAGGGCCTCGACCTCGAGCTCGCCCGCGACTGGCTGTGGGAGGAGTCCGAGCGCGGCCGTGCGAAGTCCACGCTCGCGCGGCGCACGGCGGCTGTGCGCGGCTTCGGCGCATGGCTCGCCCGGACGGGTGCGCTCCCGACCGACCCCACGGTGCGGCTGCGCGCGCCGCGGCCCGACCGGTCCCTGCCGCGCGTGCTCGACCGCCGCCGCATGGAGACGCTCCTCGCCGCGCTCGTCGCGCGTGCGGAGACGGGCGACGCGCTCGCGCAGCGCGACCTCGCGATCGTCGAGCTGCTCTACGCGTCGGCCGTGCGCGTGGGCGAGCTCGTCGGGCTCGACCTCGGGGACCTCGATCGCGAGCGTCTCACAGTGCGCGTCCTCGGCAAGGGCGGCAAGGAGCGGGTCGTGCCGTTCGGGGTGCCGGCGGCCCACGCGCTCGACGTCTACCTGCTGGACGGACGCCGGCGCCTGCTCGCACACGACGCCGACGCGCTCTTCCTCGGCGCGCGCGGCGGGAGGATCGACCCGCGCGCGGTCTACGCGATCGTCGCGCGCTTGCTGCGCGAGGAGCCCGGGTCGGGCCCGGTCGGGCCCCACGTGCTGCGGCACACGGCGGCGACGCACCTGCTCGACGGCGGCGCGGACCTGCGTGCCGTGCAGGAGCTGCTCGGCCACGCCGACCTCGCGACGACGCAGATCTACACGCACGTGACGACCGAGCGGCTCAAGGAGACCTATCGCCGCGCGCACCCGCGCGCCTGACGATCCTCCGCGCGTCGCGTCGCTCCGGCCCGCGGCGCGCGAGCCGGAGCGCGTCGTGTCGCTCGGTCCGCGCGCGGTCGCGATCGCGCGCGTCGGCAGCAGGATCGAGCGGCGGGCGCCGCCGAGGTAGAGCAGGGGGGAGACGTAGGCGCCGTCGCGCCGGGCGCCGAGGTGCAGGCATGGGTCGGCGCAATGGCCGGGCTCGAGCGTGCCGACGACGTCGCCGCGTCGCACGGGCGTGCCCGCGGCGAGCGTCGACCGCACGGGCTCGAGGCTCGAGAGGACGCCCGCGCTGTGGTCGATCGAGAGCACCGGACGCCCGGCGACGTCGCCGGCGAAGTGGACGACGCCGTCGGCGGGAGCGCGCACGACCGCTCCCGCGGGTGCGGCGATGTCGATGCCGCGGTGGCCCGGGCCGTATGCGGACTGCGGCGCGACGAAGGGCCGCACGACGGGATGCGGCGGGTCGACGGGCCACTGCCAGCGCGCGCCTCCCGTGGGAGGATGCGCTGCGAGGTCCCAGGCGACCGCGCTCCGCGCGTGCGACGAGCCCGATGTGCCCGATGGCGGGGCGGCGAGCACGGACGGGGCCCCGAGCGCGGTGTCGCCCCCGAGCGCGAGGTCGCCCCCGAGCGCGACGGCGGTCCCGAGCGCGAGGACGGCCGCGACGGCGAGGCCGTGCGCGACCGCGGGGCGCCGCGCGCCGGGCGAGCGCGGACGGGACGGGAGGGGCATGCGGCGAGCCTCGCGCGTCCGATGCCGGCGCAGGGGATCCCCTCGGAGACCCGTGGACGGCGAAGCCTCGAGGGCGCATGGGGAGGAGCGCTCGCAGCGCCCGCCCGGCGAAGCACGCGTCCCGGTCGCGTCGCGGCGCCCGATGGTAGACTGTCATCGCACCCCGCGCTGCGGGGTGACTTCGCGTGCCTTCGTGCCCGGTCCTGCCGGGCGCACGACGACCGCCTCCGTCAGTCCCCTCGCCCCCCGGTCCGCCGGGAGACGCGAGCGGGTGGAGGCGGCGGGGCACCAGGGTCGCGCCGACCGGTCGCGACGACAACTGAGAACCGCGGGCCCGTCTCGGGACCCCCGCACGAAAGGAAGAACGGCCATGGCCGTCGTCACCATCCGCCAGCTGCTCGACAGCGGCGTGCACTTCGGGCACCAGACCCGCCGCTGGAACCCGAAGGTCAAGCGCTTCATCCTCACCGAGCGCAGCGGCATCCACATCATCGACCTGCAGCAGTCGCTCGCCTACATCGACCGCGCCTACGAGTTCGTCAAGGAGACCGTCGCCCACGGCGGCACGATCCTTTTCGTCGGCACGAAGAAGCAGGCGCAGGAGGCGATAGCCGAGCAGGCGACGCGCGTCGGCCAGCCCTACGTGAACCAGCGCTGGCTCGGCGGACTGCTCACCAACTTCTCGACCGTCTCCAAGCGCCTCGCGCGCATGAAGGAGCTCGAGGAGCTCGACTTCGAGGGCACGACGAGCGGCTTCACCAAGAAGGAGCTGCTGATCAAGAAGCGTG
>JAATFA010000151.1 GCA_015655445.1 Actinomycetales bacterium
CAGATACCCGATCGAGAACGCCGCCTGGAGCGCGAGGAGCGCGAGCACGCCGCGGTCCGCGAGGGGCACAACGAGCGCGAGCAGGACCGCGTAGACCGAGAGGTTCGCGATGCCCGTCCAGGCGAGGTACCGCGCGTCGCCCGCGTCGATGAGCACGCCGTCGAGCACGAAGACGTATCCCCCGACCGGCATGCCCAGCCCGAGCACGACGACCGCGGGCGCGAGGGCGGCGCGCACGGCCTCGTCCGACGAGAATACGGGGCCGAGCAGCGGGGCGATCGCGATCGCGACCGCCCCCAGCACGACGCCGGAGAGGATCCCGAGCCGCACGAGACGCCGCGTCACGTGCGCGACGCGCTCGACGTCCGCCGCCCCGAGACCGTGGCCGATCATCGCCTGCCCGGCGATCGCCCACGCGTCGAGCATGAAGGCGAGCGTCGAGAAGATCGTGAGCGCGATCTGCAGCGCGGCGAGCTCGGCGACGCCGATCATCGTGCCCGCCCAGACCGTCGCGACGATGCCGGCGCGCAGGCTCGCGGTGCGCACGAGCAGCCAGCCCCCGGCGGCGGCCGAGCCGGCGACGCCGCGGAGTCCGGGGACGAGCGACGCGCCGCTCGAGCGCGCCGCGACCGCGGCCATGACGAGATACGCGGCCGCCATCGCCCACTGCGCGATCGTCGTGCCGAGCGCCGAGCCGACGATCCCGAGCCCCGCAGGGTAGATCAGGACGGCGTTGAGCCCCGCGTTCGCCGCGAACCCCGCGCCCGCGACGACGAGCGGCGTGCGCGTGTCCTGCAGACCGCGCAGGAGGCCCGTGCCGGCGAGCACGAGGAGCATGGCGGGGAGCCCCCACACGGCGACCTCGAGGTAGCTGGCCGCGGTCTGCGTGACGGCCGCGCTCGCGCCGAAGAGCGCGGCGACGGGGCGCGCGAGCGGCACGCCGACGGCGACGAGCACGGCGCCCACGCCGAGCGCGAGCCACAGGCCGTCGATGCCCGCGCGGATCGCGCCGGCGCGATCGCCCGCGCCCAGCCGTCGCGCGACGGTCGGCGTGGTCGCGTAGGCGAGGAAGACGAGCAGGCCGACGGCCGTCTGCAGCACCGTGCTCGCGATGCCGAGGCCCGCGAGCGGCGTCGCGCCGAGGTGGCCCACGAGCGCCGTGTCCGCGAGCAGGAAGAGCGGCTCCGCCACGAGCGCGCCGAGCGCCGGCACCGCAAGTCGCAGGATCTCGCGGTCGATCGCATGCAGGCGCATCCCAACCTCCCCCGCGTCCGCAAGCCGGCCGCCGACCCATTCTCGCGGAAGGGGTGCCGGCGGCGAGCGCGCGCCGGATGCGCGGCGGAGCGCTTGCGGTGCGTGCGCTCGCTTGCGAGACTGGGGAGTCTCGTGTCCCCGAGCGATGGGTGAGGATCGTGCTGAGCGTACCGGCTTCCGCGCCGCTGTCCGCGCGCTGACGCTCGCCGCTCCCCTGTCGGGCCCGGCGTCGGCGCATCCGCCGCACTCGTCGGAGACCCATGACCGCTCTCGGGAGGCCCTCGCCCGTCCCGCGCCGTGATCCGGCGTCGCGCGCGGGATCACTGCCGTGCGCTCTCGGCGCCATGCGGCGGAGCCGTCGCCCGGGGCGGCGTCTCAGGGCCGCCGCTCGCGAGAGCGCTCCGTGCGGGCGCTCCCTGGCGGATGCCCGGGGTTCCAGCGAAAGAACGAAGGAAAGGACCATCCCATGACCGCCTCCCTGCCTCGCACTCCGCGGCATCGCACTCAGCCCCACGGCGCTGCCCCGCAGGGCGCGCCGTCGACCGGCGCTCCGCTGGCCACCGTCCCGACGGTCGGCGCTCCGCAGCACGCCGACCGGCCCGTGCCGCGCGGGCACGTCGCCGTGCTGCCGCAGCCGCCGCCCGGCACGCGACTGGCCGCCATCGCGGACCACCTCGCGCACGCGAACGCGCCCGCCTACCGCTTCCGCCAGCTCCTCGCCGCGATCGCGCGGCGCGACGTGCGGACGTTCGACGACGTGCGCGACCTGCCCGCGCCCCTCCGGCGAGAGCTCGCCGCGCGCTTCGGCCCCGACGTGCTCCCCCTCCGACCGGTCGCGGTGCAGTCCGCGCCGCAGGTCGAGAAGGTGCTCTTCGAGACGGAGGCGCACGTGCGCTTCGAGACGGTCCTCTCGCGGTATCGCGCGGGCTGGACCTCGCTGTGCGTCTCCTCGCAGGCCGGATGCGGCCTCGGCTGCACGTTCTGCGCCACCGGCGCCGTGGGCCTCATGCGCAATCTCACGGCGGACGAGATCTTCGCCCAGGTCATGCACCCGCACTGGGCGTCGGGCGGCGCGCGCCTGCCCGAGAGCGTCGCGTTCATGGGGATGGGCGAGGCGCTCGCCAACCCGCACGTCTTCGCCGCGCTCGAGCTGCTCACGGCGCGCGGCTATGGTGGCCTCTCGCCGCGTCGGATCACCGTCTCGACCGTCGGATTCGCGCCCGCGCTCGAACGGCTCACGCGCGAGCAGCCGCACGTCACGCTCACGCTCTCCGTGCACTCGCCGTTCCCGGACGAGCGCGCGCGGCTCATCCCGCTCGAGTCGCGCTTCCCGCTCGGCGAGAGCCTCGAGATCCTCGACCGCCACGTCGCGGACATCGGCCGCAAGACCTACCTCGCCTATCTGCTCATCGACGGCGTGAACGACCGCGCAGAGCATCTCGACGCGCTCGCGCGGCTTGTCGCGGAGCGCTCCCGTCCGGAGCTCTTCCACGTGAGCGTCATCGGGTACAACGAGGCGGCCGGGGCCGATCCCGGCTACCGCGCGCCCTCGGCGGGACGCGTCCGCGCGTTCGTCGATGGTCTGCTCGTGCGCGGCGTGCGCGCGACGCGGCGGCGGCAGTTCGGCGCCGCGATCGACGCCGCGTGCGGCCAGCTGCACGCGAGATACCTGCTCGGCGAGCCCACGGCCGTTCCCGTGCACGCGACGACGCGGGAGGTCCGTGCGCGCGGCGACCGCGGGGAGGGGGGCCGTGCGAACGGAGCCGGTGCGTAGGACGCCGGCGCTGGGCGGGCGCGAGTGCGAGCGCGAGGCCGGCGCGGAATCGGGTCGGCGCGAGCGCGAGAGCCTGCGCGAACCGAGACCCGCGAACCGAGAGCCTGCCCGCGCAGCGTCAGCTGTAGCGCTCGATGAGCTCGTCGAAGGCGGCGTCGAGCTGCGTGTCGACGCTCACGCGCGACGGGTCATCGAGATACCAGTCGATCGTCTCCCGCGCGCCCTGCCAGTAGGGGATCGTCGCCAGGTACTCGGGCACGACCGCCTTGACCTTGCTGTTGTCGAAGACCACCGAGTGCGCCTTGTCGCCGACGAGGCCCGGACCGTGCTCCGGCAGCTCCGCGGCGATCGCGTCGCTCGCGATGTGCACGAGCGACGCCTCGACGCCGAGCGCGTCCGCGAGGATCGTCGTGATCTGGTTCCACGTGAGCACCTCGTCGCCCGTGATGTGGAAGGCCTCGCCGATCGCGCGCGGGTTGCCGAGCAGGCCCACGAACGCCTTCGCGAAGTCCTTCGTGTGCGTGAGGTGCCACAGGCTCGTGCCGTCCCCGTGCACGATGACGGGCGCGCCCCGGCGCATCCGGTCGATCGCGGTCCACCCGCCGAGGATGGGGATGCTCGTGTGGTCGTACGTGTGCGAGGGCCGCACGATCGTCATCGGGAAGCCCGATGAGCGGTAGGCGGACACGAGCGCGTCCTCGCTCGCGATCTTGTCGCGCGAGTACTGCCAGTACGGGTTGCGCAGGGGCGTCGACTCGGTGATCGGCAGGCGCCCGACGGGCTTCTGGTACGCCGAGGCGGACGAGATGTACACGTACTGGCCGGTGCGCCCGCGGAAGAGCTCGATGTCGGCGGCCACCTGCGTCGGCAGGAAGGAGCGGAAGTTGACGACGACGTCGAACTCGCGGTCGCCGATCGCCGACGCGATCGAGCTCGGATCGGTCGCGTCCCCCGTGAGGTGCTCGGCGCCGTCGATCGCGCGCTTCGACTCGCTCTGGCCCCGGTGCAGGAGCGTGAGCCGTATCCCGCGCTCGAGCGCGAGAACGCTCGAAGCCGAGCTGATCGTGCCGGTTCCGCCGATGAACAGTACGCGCAGCGCACTCATGAGATCCTCCCGCGGCCGGCTCCGGTGCCGCACCCCTCGCACTCTAGCCCTTCGGGGACGGCCGCGAGCCGCCGTCCGGTCCCCGCTCGCCGACGCCGGCGGCGGGCGTCAAGGATCGCGATCGTAGGCTGGGATCATGACGTCTGCGCCGCGCTCGGGCATCGCGCTCGAGGACCTCGATCCCGCCGTCCGTCCGCAGGACGACCTCTTCCGCCACGTCAACGGCGCGTGGCTCGAGCGCACCGAGATCCCGAGCGACAAGGCGCGCTACGGCTCGTTCGTCATCCTCGCGGAGGAGGCGGAGAAGGCCGTGCGCGCGATCGTCGAGGCGGCGAGCGAGGCGGAGCCGGGCACCGAGCGGCGGAAGATCGGCGACCTGTACGCGAGCTTCATGGACGAGGAGGCGATCGAGCGCCGCGGCAGGGAGCCGATCGTGCCGCTGCTCGAGCGCGTCGCCGGGATCGGCTCGACCGACGAGCTGCTCGCCGAGCTCGGCCGCCTCGAGCGCGGCGGCGTGAGCGGCTTCGTGCAGCTCTTCGTCGACAACGACCCGGGCGACCCGACGCGCTACCTCGTCTTCGTCGAGCAGTCGGGCCTGGGGCTCCCCGACGAGTCCTACTACCGCGACGAGACCTTCGCGCCGCTGCGCACGACATACCGAGGGTTCCTCGCGCGCATGCTCGGCCTCGCGGGGCTCGACGACACGGAGGCGCGCGCCGACCGCATCCTCGCGCTCGAGACCGACATCGCCGCGCAGCACTGGGACCGCGTGCGCTCGCGGGACGCGCAGGCGACGTACAACCCCCTCCCGTGGCACGACGTGCTCGACCGCGCGCCCGGGCTCGCCACGTGGCTCGACGCCCTCGGCGCGCCCGCGGGGTCCTTCGACGAGGTCGTCGTCCGTCAGCCGAGCTTCCTCGAGGGCGTGAGCGCGCTTCTCGCCGATGACCGTCTCGACGCGTGGCGGGACTGGCTGCGCTGGCAGGTCGTGCGGAGTTTCGCGCCCTACCTGTCGAGCGGGTTCGTGCAGGCGAACTTCGAGTTCTACGGCCGCGCGCTCACGGGAGCGCCGGAGCTGCGTGCGCGGTGGAAGCGCGGAGTCTCGTTCGTCGAGGGCGCGATGGGCGAGGCCGTCGGCAGGCTCTACGTCGAGCAGCACTTCCGCCCGGAGGCGAAGCGTGCGATGGACGAGCTCGTCGCCAACCTCATCGAGGCGTACCGGCAGAGCATCTCCTCCCTCGACTGGATGACGGATGCGACGCGCGAGCGCGCGCTCGAGAAGCTCGCGAAGTTCACGCCCAAGATCGGCTATCCGGCGAGATGGCGGGACTACTCGGCGCTCGATGTCGACGGTGCGGACCTCATCGCGAACGTGCGCGCGGTCGGCGAGTTCGAGTTCCGCCGCGAGCTCGGCAAGATCGGCAAGCCGATCGACCGCGACGAGTGGTTCATGACGCCGCAGACCATCAACGCGTACTACAACCCCGGCTTCAACGAGATCGTCTTCCCGGCCGCGATCCTGCAGTTCCCCTTCTTCGACGCGGAGCGCGACGCGGCCGCCAACTACGGCGCGATCGGCGCGGTCATCGGGCACGAGATCGGGCACGGCTTC
>JAATFA010000145.1 GCA_015655445.1 Actinomycetales bacterium
CCACACGACGATGGTCAACGGCCTGGGCGTGCTCGGCTGGGGCGTCGGCGGCATCGAGGCGGAGGCCGCGATGCTCGGCCAGCCGGTGTCGATGCTCATCCCCAAGGTCGTCGGCTTCAAGCTCACCGGATCGATCCCGACGGGCGTGACCGCGACAGACGTCGTCCTCACGATCACGCAGATGCTGCGTCGTCACGGCGTCGTCGGCAAGTTCGTCGAGTTCTACGGAGCCGGGGTCGCCGAGGTCCCGCTCGCCAACCGCGCGACGATCGGCAACATGAGCCCCGAGTTCGGCTCGACGGCAGCCATCTTCCCCATCGACGAGGTCACGCTCGACTACCTGCGGTTCACGGGCCGCAGCGCGGAGCAGGTCGAGCTCGTCGAGACGTACGCGAAGCTGCAGAAGCTGTGGCACGACCCGTCCGCGGAGCCCGAGTACAGCGAGTACCTCGAGCTCGACCTCGGCACCGTCGTGCCGTCGATCGCAGGTCCCAAGCGCCCGCAGGACCGCATCGAGCTCACGCGCGCGAAGGAGCAGTTCGAGCAGGACCTCCACGACTACGCGACGCCGTCGCACTCGCTCGTGGACGCCGCCGTCGAGGGCACGTTCCCCGCCTCCGACCCGATCGGCTTCACGGCGCAGGACGAGGTCTCCGCGCACGACCAGGTGGAGCCGGAGGTGAGCCACCACCACGAGATCGCGGCGGAGCGCTCGAGCTCCGCGCCGTCCTCCGTCTCGCGTCCGACGACCGTCGCGCTCGAGGACGGCGACCGGTTCACGATCGACCACGGCGCCGTCGCGATCGCCGCGATCACCTCGTGCACCAACACCTCGAACCCGTCCGTCATGCTCGCCGCGGGCATCCTCGCGCGCAACGCGCGCGACAAGGGCCTCAAGGCCAAGCCGTGGGTCAAGACGACGCTCGCACCCGGATCGAAGGTCGTGACCGACTACTACGAGAAGGCCGGGCTCATGAAGCCGCTCGAGGACCTCGGGTTCTATCTCGTCGGATACGGCTGCACGACGTGCATCGGCAACTCCGGCCCGCTGCAGCCCGAGATCTCCGAGGCCGTGCAGAAGAACGACCTCGCCGTCACGGCCGTCCTCTCCGGCAACCGCAACTTCGAGGGCCGCATCAACCCCGACGTCAAGATGAACTACCTCGCGAGCCCGCCGCTCGTGGTGGCCTACGCCCTCGCGGGGTCGATGAACTTCGACTTCGAGACCGACCCGCTCGGCGTCGCCGACGACGGGACGCCCATCTACCTGCGCGACATCTGGCCCGATGCCGCAGAGGTGCAGCGCACGATCGACGAGTCGATCAGCACCGACATGTTCGAGCACGAGTACGCGTCGGTCTTCGAGGGCGACGAGCGCTGGCGCTCCCTCCCCACGCCGACCGGCGCGACCTTCGAGTGGAACGAGTCCTCCACCTACGTGCGCAAGCCCCCGTACTTCGAGGGCATGACGCTCGACCCCTCGCCCGTCTCCGACATCTCCGGCGCGCGCGTGCTCGCGAAGCTCGGCGACTCGGTCACGACCGACCACATCAGCCCCGCCGGCTCGATCAAGGCCGACAGCCCCGCCGGCCGGTACCTCATCGAGCACGGCGTCGACCGCAAGGACTTCAACTCCTACGGGTCGCGGCGCGGCAACCACGAGGTCATGATCCGCGGCACGTTCGCGAACATCCGGCTCAGGAACCAGCTCCTCGACGGCGTGGAGGGCGGCTACACGCGCGACTTCACGCAGCCCGACGGCCCACAGTCGTTCATCTACGACGCGAGCATGCGCTACCAGGCGGCGGGCGTGCCGCTTGTGATCCTCGCCGGCAAGGAGTACGGGTCGGGGTCGAGCCGGGACTGGGCCGCGAAGGGCACGAGCCTGCTCGGGGTCAAGGCCGTGCTCGCGGAGAGCTTCGAGCGCATCCACCGCTCCAACCTCATCGGCATGGGCGTGCTGCCCCTGCAGTTCCCGGCGGGGGAGTCGGCGGCGTCGCTCGGGCTCGACGGCACGGAGGTCATCTCGATCACGGGCATCGAGGAGCTCAACGGGGGCACGACGCCCAGGACCGTGCACGTCGTCGCCACGCCGAGCGGGCACTCGCCTGAGGGCAAGGAGCCCGTCGAGTTCGACGCGATCGTGCGCATCGACACGCCCGGCGAGGCGGACTACTACCGCAACGGCGGCATCCTGCAGTTCGTCCTCCGCTCGCTCGTCTCCTGATCGCGCGCTCGGCGCCGCCCGCTCGGGGATCGCTTGGCGTTCGCCGCCAATCCTCGAGCGCGCCGCACGGGCGTGTCGGCGCGCCGACGTAGACTCGAGCGATGGCTTTTCTGGACCGGATCGAGGGCCCGCGAGATCTGGATCGGCTCACGACGGAGGAGCTCGAGGCGCTCGCGGAGGAGATCCGCCGCTTCCTCGTGGCGGAGGTCTCCAAGACCGGCGGCCACCTCGGGCCGAACCTCGGCGTCGTCGAGCTCACGATCGCGATCCATCGCGTGTTCGACTCCCCGCGCGACGCGATCGTCTTCGACACGGGCCACCAGAGCTACGTGCACAAGCTCCTCACGGGGCGCAAGGACTTCTCGCGCCTCCGCCAGGAGGGCGGCCTCGCGGGCTACCCGCAGCGCGGCGAGTCTCCGCATGACATCGTCGAGAGCTCGCACGCGTCGAGCTCGCTCAGCTGGGCGGACGGCATCTCGCGCGCCTTCACGATGACGGGCCAGGCGGACCGGCACGTCGTCGCCGTCGTCGGCGACGGTGCCCTCACGGGCGGCATGACGTGGGAGGCCCTCAACAACATCACCGACGACAACTCGCGCAACCTCGTGATCGTCGTCAACGACAACGGCCGCTCCTACGCGCCGACGATCGGGGGGATGGCGCGCTTCCTCAGCAGCGTGCGCACCCGCCGCTCCTACCGCACGCTGCACCGGGGCAGCGAGCGCCTCTTCGACCGCTTCGGTCGCCCCGGCCGGGCGTTCTATCGCGGCGTGCGCGGCGGCCTGCGCGGCTTCCTCTCGCGCTTCACGAACAACGAGGCGCTCTACTCCAACCTCGACATCAAGTACCTCGGGCCCGTGCACGGCCACGACATCGCGGCGCTCGAGCAGGCGCTGCGGCAGGCGAAGGACTACGGAGCACCCGTGATCGTCCACGCGATCACCCAGAAGGGGCGCGGCTACGAGCCCGCGGTAGCCGACATGGTCGACCAGTTCCACGCGGTCGGACAGATCGACCCCGAGACGGGCGAGCCCGTCGAGCCGCCCAGCCGCCCCTCGTGGACATCCGTCTTCGCCGACGAGATCGTCGAGCTCGCCGACCGTGACCCGCGCATCGTGGGCGTGACCGCGGCCATGCTGCGCCCGGTGGGCCTGCACCGCCTCGCGGAGAGGCATCCGTCGCGCGTCTACGACGTCGGCATCGCCGAGCAGCACGCGGTGACCTCGGCCGCGGGGCTCGCCTTCGGCGGCCTGCACCCGGTCGTCGCGCTCTACGCGACGTTCATGAACCGCGCCTTCGACCAGGTGCTCATGGACGTCGGGCTGCATCGCGCGGGCGTGACGTTCGTGCTCGACCGGGCGGGCGTGACCGGTCCGGACGGGCCGAGCCACCACGGCATGTGGGACCTCGCGATCCTGCAGGTCGTGCCCCACATCCGCATCGCCGCCCCGCGCGACGCGACGCGTCTGCGCGAGGAGCTTGCCGAGGCGGTCGCCGTGCAGGACGCGCCCACCGTGCTGCGCTTCTCGAAGGGGAGCGTCGGCCCCGAGTTCGAGGCCGTGCGGCGCACCGCGGACGGCGTCGACATCCTCCGGGAGGCGCCCCACCGTGACGTCCTCATCCTGTCCGTCGGCCCCATGGCCGCGATCGGGATGGAGGTCGCGGAGCGGCTCGCCGCGCAGGGCATCGGCGCGAGCGTCGTGGACCCGCGCTGGGTCGTGCCGGTGCCGCGGAGCGTCATCGAGCTCGCGGCCCAGCACCGCATCGTCGTCACGATCGAGGACGGCGTGCGCGTGGGCGGGATCGGCACGCGCGTGCGCCAGGACCTGCGCGCCGCGTCCGTCGACACGGCCGTGACGGAGCTCGGGCTCCCCGACGAGTTCCTTCCGCACGGCTCGCGCGAGCGCATCCTGGAGAGCGTCGGCCTCACCGCGCAGCAGATCGCCCGCGACATCGTCGCCCAGGTGCTCGGGATGAAGGTGCCCGTCGCGCGCCCGCTCCCGGACGAGCGCATGCCGGACCGCTCGCTCGACGCCGGCCGCCCATAGCGCCCGGCGTCGCGTGGCCGACGGCGGCGGCTCACGTCGACGAGAACGCGAATCGCACGCGGTAGATCCGCGACTCCCCGGGTGCGAGCATCGGCAGCTCGCCTCGCGCCCGCGCGGCGGCGCGTCCCAGCATGACGGGACTGTTCGCGGGCTCGAGCCCCAGCACGTAGGTGCGTCGTGCGAGCATCTTCCACTCGAAGAGGTAGGGCAGGGTCGAGACGTCGAACGCGACGTCCACGCGCAACCCCACTCGACGATTCACGACCGAGGCGATGGCTTCGCGCCGCGCACGCTCCATGCGATGCAGGTAGACGCGCTCGACGTATCCGCGCGTGGGGGAGTCGATCCGGTCCCACAGCTCGATCTCGCTCTGTGCGAGATCCGTCACTCCCTCGACCGTGCCATGCGAGCGGACGAGCTCGACGCCCTCGTCGAGCAGCGGCCAGCCGAGATTCGCGTGGTAGAGGATCATGTGGGGCTGATCGACGTCGCCCTCGTTCGTCACAGTGTCGGTGAGCTCGATCTGCGTGCCCCCCACCGGGAACTCAAGCCGCAGGTGCAGCACGAGCCTCTCGGCGAAGAGCGCGGCCTGCACCACGCGGCCCTCCAGTACGATCCTGTCCGCGTCGACATCGCTGCGCAGCACGGAGGCGCGCTGCCTGCCGATGCGCCCGTGCTGAGGGAGCACGACACCCTCGTCGTCGCTCGCCGGTCCGAAGGAGTCGAGGCCGCACGTGGCCAGCAGGCCGCCCGCGAACATTCCCGCAAACCCGCGATCCTGCTCGAGGGACGGATCGCCGATGCCGCCCGGTCCGATCCACGCGACGGGGATCCCGCGCACGCGCACTGCGCCCAGGTCCAGCGACCGGTCCGGCAGCACGTCGACCTGCAGGCCGCCGGCGGTCGTCACGCGAATGCCTCTCATGCCGCGAGCGGGGCCGTCCGCGAGGATGACGTGCTCGATGCCGGCGAGCTGATCGAGCGAGCCGATGCGTGCGACGACGTCCTCCGCGCCGGGCCGCACGGGCTCCCCGCCGATCACGCGCCCGCCGCCGGGGGATTCGGGGCCAGGCGCGGCAGAGCGGAGCCGCGCACGAGCAGCCTGCTCGGGATCACGATGCGGCGGGGCGGCTCGTGGCTGTTCTCGAGCCTTGCGAAGAGCAGATCCGCGGCGAGCTGACCGAGAGCCGCCGGGTCGTGCCAGACCACCGTGACCGGCGGGTTGAGCAGGTCGGCGAACTCGAAGTCGTCGAAGCCGACGAGCGCGACCTGGGCATCGCGACCGTGGATCGCCCGCAGCGCGCCGGCCGTCGACCGGTTGTTGGTCGTGAAGAGCGCGGTGGGCGGCTCGGGCAGATCGAGCAGGGCGTGTGTCGCCTCCGTCGCGTCCTCCGAGGTGTGGCTGCCCTGGCGGACGAGGGCGGGATCGAGCGCGATGCCGTGGGCCTCGAGGGCCTCGCGATAGCCCTGCACGCGCGTATGCGCCGTGTAGACGTGGTCGGCGTCGGCGACGACCCCGATCCGGCGGTGCCCGTGGCGCAGCAGGTGCTCGACCGCCTCGCGGGACGCGCGGACGTCGTCGAGCACGACCTCGTCGCACTGCACCCCGCTGCTGGGACGGTCGGCGAACACGACGCTCAGCCCACGGCGGATGTCCTCGGCGAGGTAGGAGTTGTCGGAGCTCGCCGTGACGATGATGAGCCCTGCCACCTGGCGCGCGATGAGCTCACGCACGAGCTCGTGCTCGCGCTGCGGGTCCTCCTCCGAGCTCACCGAGAGCACCATCATGCCCCGCTCTCGCGCACGCTGCTCGATGGCGCGGATCATGCTGCCGTAGAAGGGGTTCGACACGTCCTCGATCACGATCCCGATCATCGAGGACGCGCCGATGTGCCGCAGATCGCTCGCCAGCCGGTTCGGCCGGAAGCCCAGCTCGTCGATAGTCTGCAGGATGCGCGCCGCGGTCTCCTGCGATGTGCCCCCTTGACCGTTGACGACGCGCGAGACGGTCTTGATGCTCACCCCACACAGCTCGGCGACGTCCTTCATCGTCGGGCGCCGGCCCCGCGGTCGGGGACCATCGGCCTCCTCGGCGTTTGACATCGTTGACCTCATCTCCCTTGCTATTGAGCCGGAGCACGGGGGTCGTGTCAAGCGACGCGCCTGAGCTGCTGCACGGATGTGCACTCCCGCGGCTTGATGAGGGCGCGCGACCGCGCTAGGGTCTGTACGTCAACGATGACCTAACCCGGAGAGACCAGACTTGTGACACTGACTGCCAAGACCGTGCCGCGCACGAGGGCCGCCCGCGCGAACGCGCGCCGGCCGCGGCCGCGCCGAGACCACCCGTACCTGTGGCTCGCGCCGTCGATCGTCCTGCTCGTCGCGGTGTTCGCCTATCCGATCGTCGAGATCGTCCGGCTGAGCTTCACCGGCGCGAACCTCGTGGGCGCGAACGGCGACTACACCCTGCACTCCTGGCAGGCCCTCGGTGCGCAGGGACTCGGCAGCATCCTGGGCATCACGGTCTTCTTCGTCGGGCTGAGCATCGTGTTCCAGATGCTTCTCGGCTTCTTCATCGCGCTCATGCTCGTCGAGGCGGAGAAGCGCCGCCTCGTGGGCTCGGTCGTCACGCGCACGGCCGTCATGACGGCCTGGGCGATCCCCGGCGTCATCATCGGCATCATCTGGCGTCTGCTCTACCAGGAGAGCGACTCGGGCATCCTCAACTACCTGTCGAGCCTCGTCGGCGGCAGCAGCAACATCCCGTTCCTCTCCGACCCGCACGTCGCGCTCGTGTCCGTCACGATCGCCAACATCTGGCGCGGGACGGCACTCACGATGATCCTCTGCTATGCGGGCCTCAAGACCGTTCCGAACGACATCGTCGAGGCCGCGCACATGGACGGTGCGGCCCCGTTCTCGGTCCTGCGGAACATCATCCTGCCGACGGTGCGTCCCGTGCTCGTCGTCAACCTCATCATCGTCACGGTCGAGACCCTCAACACGTTCGACATGATCGAGGCGCTCACCGCGGGCGGCCCTGGCACGAGCACGCAGGTGCTCGCTCTCAGCGTGTACAACCTCGTCTTCGGGCAGCAGCGCCTCGGCGTCGGGGCGGCATTCGGAGTCGTGCTCATGCTCGTCAACGTGGTCGTGGTCGTCGCGTACCTCGTCATCATCAACCGGGGGGAGCGCACGCGCGCATGAGCCGTCCGATCGTCCGTCGCCGCGTCACGAGCGGGCTGCTCTATGTGGGCATGGCCGCCACGACAGTGTTCTTCCTCTTCCCGTTGCTGTGGGTCCTCTCGATGTCCCTCAAGAGCCCCGCCGAGCTGTTCCAGTCGCCGCCCGCCCTCCTGCCGC
Source organism: Actinomycetales bacterium (assembly GCA_015655445.1). Lineage (GTDB taxonomy): Bacteria > Actinomycetota > Actinomycetes > Actinomycetales > Microbacteriaceae > Diaminobutyricimonas. The sequence continues at coordinate 7,642 of JAATFA010000145.1, forward strand.
AGGCCTGGGCATGGGACAACTACACGACCGTGCTCCAGCAGTCGCCGATCATCCGCAACACGCTCAACTCGCTCGTGATCACGGCGGGCACGATGGTGCTCTCGGTCGCCCTCGCGACGGTGTCCGCCTACGTCGTCTCGCGCATGGACTTCAAGGGCTCGAAGGTCTACGAGCGTGCGATCCTCGCCTGCCAGATGATCTCGCCGGTCATCCTCGTGGTCGCGCTCTATCCCGTGCTCGTGAAGCTCTCGCTGCTGAACAGCTACGCCTCGCTCATCCTCGTGTACGTCGCGGTGACCGTGCCGTTCCTCATCTGGTTCATGCGGGGCTTCATGGAGACCATCCCCCGCGAGCTCGACGAGGCGGCGATGCTCGACGGCTGCAGCCGTTTCGGGCTCTTCGTGCGCATCATCGTTCCCGCGGCCCGCTCGGCGATCGTCTCCGCGGCCGTGCTCACGGCGGTCATGAGCTGGTCGCAGTTCGTGATCCCCTTCATCATGCTCGACAACAGCGACCTGTTCCCGATCTCGCTCGGAGTGCTCAACCTGCAGTCGACGGGGGGCGCCACGACGCTCCAGTACGTCGCGGCAGGCAGCGTGATCTCGATCGTGCCGGTCGTCGTGATCTTCATAGTCTTCCAGCGCTGGATCCTCGGGGCTCTGACGGATGGCGCCGTCAAGGGATGAGTGCCCCGAGGATCCGCGTGCGCTGGAACGGCAAGGAACGTTCGATCAACGCATTTCAATGAGGAAAGGAACCACTTCCATGGCACCAATCACGGGAAGCGAGCGTACCCTCTCGCGCCGCAGCGTGCTCAAGCTCGGCGGCGGGATCGGAGCGCTCGCCGGCATGAGCGCCCTGCTCGCAGCATGCGGCGACTCCGGCGCGAGCGGCGGCGGCGCGTCCGGCACGATCACGTGGGGAGCGCAGCAGTTCTTCTCGACGCAGTCGACCAACAAGGACGTGGCCGCGTTCGTCAAGAAGTCGCTCGACGCCTTCGAGAAGAGGACCGGCGTGAGCGTGACGCTCCAGGTGCAGTCCTCCGACAACGTCGCGGCGATGGCGCGCCTCCTGCAGCAGGCCTCGCAGGGGCGCGCGGCCGACGCGTCGATGGTGGACTCGTACATCTTCCCGCAGTTCGCTCAGTACGCGAAGGACATCACGAGCGTGACGAGCAAGGCCGGCGTCACGGTGGACGACTTCTTCCCGTTCTTCCAACCGCTCGTGGGCTCGTCCTCGAAGGTCACCGGGCTGCCGATCCACACCGACGTGCGGATGCTCTACTACCGCAAGGATCTCGTGCCCACCCCGCCCACGTCCTGGGACGAGCTCGTCGAGGTCGCGAAGCCCCTCGCAGCGAAGGGCCAGTACTTCCTCTTCCCCGCCGGCAAGAGCGAGGACCCGATCATGTGCACGATCTGGCCCGGATACTGGTCGCAGGGCGCGGAGATCCTGGGCGACTCCGACACGCTCGGCTTCGCGTCGGGAGCGGGCCACGACGCCATGCTCAACACGCTGGCGTTCATCAAGCGGTGCATCGACGAGAAGATCACCCCCACGCGCGTCTCGACGTTCATGGTGAGCGACGACATGCTGCCCGACATCATCGGCGGCCGGGTCTCGATGTTCGTCGGCGGCAGCTGGATGGCCACGAACATGGAGGCGCAGGGCGTCAAGGACGTCGAGTCGACGTGGGGCGTCGCCCCCATCCCGAGCATGAGCGGGACCGATTTCGCGACGGCCTCCGGCGGCTGGATGTACGGGATCTTCGCGAAGGACGCGGAGGCGACCACGAACGCCGCCCAGTTCGTCGTCGACACGTACATCGACAAGGGCGCGATGGCGCAGTTCTGCACCGCGGCGGGCTACCTGCCGGCACGCCAGTCGGTGTACGAGAGCCCGGACTTCAAGGGCGGCCCCTTCACCGACGGCTTCCGCGAGTCCCTCGCGAAGTATGCGAAGGCCCGTCCGGGATCGCCCAAGTACGCGCAAGTGGCGACGGCGATCCAGGTCGCGATGTCCTCCGTCGCGTCGCAGTCGGCGACGCCGGAGGCCGCCCTGCAGACGGCGATCTCGACCCTGTCCTGAACCCGACCTCCTCCGCGAGAGCCGGCCGACGCGTCACGCTTCGCCGTGTCCGTCGGCCGGCTCCCGTCCATCACCCCTGCTCGTGAAAGGCACTGCATGCCCACCCTCATCGCCGGCTTCGAGTCGGAGGAGCTGTTCGTCGGCACCGAGGAGCAGCCGCTCCAAGTCGTGCGCGTCTACCTCGCCCAGCACGATCTGAGCCCGCGCGGAGGGTCCGTGCGCGTCCGCGTCGAGGGCTCCGGCGTGACCACGCCCGACCCGCTCGTGACCGCGCTCGAGCCGGGCGAGCGGGAGAGAGCGGTCGAGGTCGGGGTCCGGATCCCAGCGTCGGCGCGATACGGCGACGTGCTGCGCGTCGATGTCGTCGTCGAGTCGCTCGAGGGCGCATGGGGGCCCGTGCGGCGCCCGGGGCCCATCACCGTGGCGGAGCCGGGCTGGACCATGTTCATGGTCTCGCACTTCCACTTCGATCCCGTGTGGTGGAACACGCAGTCGAACTACACCGAGGACTGGAAGAGCTTCGACCATCCGCGGCTCCCGTTCCAGACGGCGGCATTCGACCTCCTCGACCGGCACCTCGAGCGGGCGGAGCACGACCCGGACTACACCTTCGTGATCGCCGAGCTGGACTACCTCAAGCCGTACTGGGATGCGCGGCCGGAGCAGCGCGCGCGCATCCGATCGCTCGTCGCGCAGGGGCGCCTCGAGGTCATGGGCGGCACCTACAACGAGCCGAGCACGAACCTGTCGAGCGTCGAGGCGACGGCTCGCAGCGCGGTCTACGGCGCCGGCTTCCAGCGCGGCGTCATGGGCGCGGATCCCCAGAGCGCGTGGCAGCTCGACGTCTTCGGCCACGACCCGCAATTCCCCGGCCTCATGGCGGCCGCCGGCCTCTCCTCGAGCTCCTGGGCGCGCGGCCCGTTCCACCAGAACGGCCCGACATTCGACTATCTCGGCGACTACCCGCTGTTCTTCGGCCGTGAGCGCCCCTTCCGGTCGCCGACGACGATCCGCGACCCGCGGCGCATGGAGTTCCCGAGCGAGTTCGAGTGGGTGTCCCCGAGTGGCCGCGGCCTTCTCACGAGCTACATGCACAACCACTACCTGTGCGGATGGAGCATCGACGCCGCGCGCACGCTCGAGGAGGCGGAGCAGTCGGCCTACGAGCTGTTCACGCTCATGAAGCGCAGCACGGCCACCAGGAACGTGCTCCTGCCGCTCGGCACGGACTACGCGATCCCCAGCAGGTGGGTGACCGACATCGCTCGAGACTGGGCGCGCCGGTACGTGTGGCCGCGGTTCGTCACGGGCATCCCGCGCGACTTCTTCTCCGCCGTCCGCGCGGCTCTCGCGGCCGAGGGCCGGGTGGCGATCCCGCAGTCCCGGGACATGAACCCGGTCTGGACGGGCAAGGACGTCTCGCTCATCGACACGAAGCAGGCACAGCGCGAGATCGAGACCGTGCTCGTCGACGCCGAGAAGCTCGCGACCCTCGCGGCGCTCCGCGGCGCGCCCTACCCGGAGGCGAGCCTCGACCTGGCCTGGCGGCAGGTCTTCTTCGGCGCCCACCACGACGCGGTCACGGGCACCGGATCGGACCAGGTGTACGTCGATCTGCTGGGCTCGTGGCGGGAGGCGCACGACACCGCGCACGGGATCCGGGACGAGGCGCTGCGTGCGCTCGCCGCTCACGTCGACACCTCCGGAGCGGGCATCGCGCTCGTCGTCGCCAACCCGCTCACCCTCCCGCGCACGGACGTCGTGCACGTCGCGGTGCCGGTCGACGGCGGCATGCGCATCCTCGACCCCGCCGGCGCGGACGTGCCGTTCGTCGTCGACACCGTCGACGCGGGGGTGGCGACCATCACCCTCGTCGCCGCCGACGTGCCCTCGCTCGGGGTCGTCGTCTACCGAGTGGTCCCGTCAGACGAGCCGCTTCCGCGCTGGGAGCGCGGAGCTCGGACCGTCGCGGAGAACGACGCCTACGCGATCGAGGTCGATCCGGACCGCGGCGGCGCGCTGCGCAGCATCGTCCATCGCGCGAGCGGCAAGCAGGTGCTGCAGGAGGGGCGACTCGGAGCCGAGCTCGTCGTCTACGACGAGTATCCGGCCCATCCGAACATGGGCGAGGGGCCGTGGATGCTCGTCCCCACGGGCGCTCGCGTCGAGGCGGGCGGCTCGCGCGCGACGCACGTGTGGTCCGAGTCGAGCCCCGTGGGAACGCGCGTGTGCGTGCGCGGCATCGTGGACGGCATCACCTTCGACCAGGCCCACACGCTGTGGACGGGGGTCGATCGCATCGACGGCCGAGTCCGCGTCGAGGAGTACGACGGGGCGGACAAGCTCGTGCGACTGCGCCTCCCGGCCGCGGTCGAGGGCGCGCGGCCCGTCGTCGAGGTCGGCGAGGCGGTCATCGGGCGCGCCGTCGGCTTCCCGGACGTCGACAGCGCGGTCGCGCCGTGGACGCTCGACACCCCCGCGAACCGCTGGTTCGGCGTGAGCTCGACAGCGCGGGTCGTGCTCGCCCACGGCGAGGATCGCGACGCCGAGGCGATCGGAGTCGCCGAGGTCGTCCTGCCCGCACCCGACGAGCCGGGCACCGGCGCGCGTGCGCTCGTGGTCGCGCTCGCGGCCGTCGGGGTCACCGCGACCGTGAGCTCCGCGTCCGGCCCTCGCTACGGCAACCTCGACGTGGACTCCAATCTGCCCGACGTGCGCATCGCCGTCGGCAGCCCGGCCGAGAACGTGTTCGTCGAGAGCGTGCTGAGCGCGGCGGCGCCCGAATACCGCTCGGCGCTCGAGACGATCGAGCGCTCCGGCGCGCCCGGGCTCCTGTGGGTCCCGGCGACGCGACCGCGCGCGAGCAGGCTCACGCCGATGGCGGACCTGCGCGGCGTCCTCGACCTTCCCGTGCTCATCGCCGTGGGGCCGAGCGTGCGCGACGCGGTGGATCTCCTCGTCGATGACCTCGACGACGCGACCATCGAGCTCGACCAGAGCGCGGAGTCCGCGGCGCTCGCGGGCCTCGAGGACTTCAGCGTCGCGCTCGTGAACCGCGGCACGCCCGGGTCCCTCGTCGACGCGACCGGAGCGCTGCACCTCTCTCTCCTGCGGTCGAGCACGGGATGGCCCTCGGGCGTGTGGATCGATCCTCCTCGGCGCACGGTCCCGGACGGCTCGACGTTCCATCAGCAGCATTGGACCCACGAATTCCCGTACTCGATCGTCGCGGGCCGGGGCGATTGGCGGACCGCCCGTCTCGTCGGCCACGGCCACGCGGTCAACCACCCGCTCCTCGCCGTCGTCGAGGACGGACACGACGGGACGATCGCGAGCGGCACGAGCCTCCTCTCGATCGAGCCCGCGGAGCGCGTGCACCTCGGGGCGCTCAAGCTCGAGGGCAACCCGATCGCGGACGGGCGCGGCGCGGCCGGCGCGCGACGAGGGCTGACCCTTCGCCTCACCGAGCTCGCCGGCTCGCCCGTCGAGGCGCGCATCACGATCGCGAGTGGGTGGGCGGAGGGCGCAGCCGCCGACCTCCTCGAGAATCGCCGCGAGGGGCTCGAGGTGGTCGACGGCCGGCTCGTCGTGTCGTTGGCCGCCGCCGAGATCGCGACCATCGTCGGCGACGTCGTCGGCGCGGCCCGTCCGGACGCCGTGCAGGTCGACACCGACACGCACTTCGCGCGCTGGTGGCTGCACAATCGCGGCTCGGCGCCGAGGGGCTTCCTGCCGCTGAGCGTGCACGTGGCCCGCCGCACGGCGGAGGGCGGCCTGCACCGGACGGTCGACGTGACGATCGCCAACGACCGTGTGGATCGCGGGGCGGCGGGGCGCCTCGTCGTCCTCGCTCCCGAGGGATGGACGGCCCGCCCGTCGGACCATGGCTACGCCCTCGGCCCCGGCGAGCACGTCACGATCCCGGTCGAGATCATGCTGCCCGAGGACACGCCGGAGGGGATCCACGCGGTGACGGTGCGCATCTCCGGCGACGACGGCTCCTCGGTCGAGGACGTCGTCCGCGTTCCGGTCGGCGGGGCGCCGCTCACGCCGCAGGCCCGCGCGGCCGAGCTCGGCGTGCGGTTGACGACTCCGAGCGTGCGTCTCGCCGCGGGGGCGCGGGGAGAGCTCGGCGTCGAGGTGACCAACGCGACGCCGAGCCGCGTCCGCGCCGAGCTGCACTACATCGCGCCGTTCGCCGCGTGGGGCATCCTCCCCGCGCCCTCCGAGCGGCTCGAGCTCGATCCGGGCGAGTCGCGGGTGCTCGCCGCGCCCCTCGTCGCCGGCGTGCCCGCCGGTCGCTACTGGGTGCTGCCCAAGCTCATGTGGCACGGCGAGGTGGCGTACGCGGAGGCCGCGGACGTGGTGATCGACCGATGACGGCGGTGGAGGTCGCGCCGCTCGACGGCCCCGTGCCGCTTCCGCCCCACTTCGTCGAGCGTTTCTACCGCGCGAGCGGACGGTTGAGCGCCTTCCGCGGCGCGCCCGGAGGGTCGTACGACTCGGAGGAGTGGATCGCGTCCACGACGACCGTGTTCGGCGGCGCTCCGGGCGAGGGGCTGTCCTCCCTGCCGGACGGCCGGACCCTCGCCGCCGCGATCGAGGCCGACCCCGATGCGGCGCTCGGGCCGGATCACGTGGCTCGGTTCGGCCGGAGCAGCGAGCTGCTGCTCAAGATCCTCGACTCCGGGCAGCGGCTGCCCGTGCACGCCCACCCCGACCGCGAGTTCGCGCACGCGCACCTCGGCAGCGTGCACGGCAAGACGGAGGCGTGGATCGTGCTCGAGGCGCCGCCGGGAGCCGTCGTGCACGTCGGGTTCCGCCGTCCCGTCGAGCGTGCCGAGCTCATGGCGCTCGTGACGGCGCAGGATGCCTCGCGCCTCGTCGATCTCCTGCATCGGCTGCCCGTGCAGCCGGGGGACAGCGTCCTCGTGCCGGCCGGGCTCCCGCACGCGATCGGGGAGGGGATCCTGCTCGCCGAGCTGCAGGAGCCGTCCGACTTCTCGATGATGCTCGAATGGGAGGGATACGCGCTCGACGCGGCCGCGACAGGGCGCCTCGGCCTCGCGCTCGACGACGCGGTCGGCTGCGTCACGACGAGCGGGCTCCCCTGGGACGTCGTCGAGGCGCTGAGGGGCCGCTTCGACCCGGAGGCCCCCACCGGCGGATCGGTTCTGAGCGTGCTCGCGGACCCGTACTTCCGCGCGGAGAGCGTCGGTGCCGGCGACCGGCTCGAGCCGGGATTCAGCGTCGTGCTCGCCGTCACGGGCCCCATCCGGCTGATGCCGGCCGGCGCCGAGGCGGTCGAGATCCCGCTCGGCCAGACCGTGCTGCTGCCGTACGCGGCCGGCACGGTCGAGGTGAGCGGCGCGGGACGCGGGCTGCGCTTCCGGCCGCCCTCGCCCGAGGCGAGCATCCTCTATCCCGGGTTCTGAGCGTCCGGTCGCGTGGCGCGATGCCTGCCCGGCGCGTCAGGCGAGACCGAGCAGGCGGCCGAGCACCTGCTCGGTGAGGGATCCCGCGCGCACGCCCTCCGCCGCGGCCCGGCGCGCGATGCGCTGAAGCGCCTCGTTGAGCGGCGCGCGGCGGCCGAGCGTGTGCGCCAGGTAGGCGATCTCGCCGTTCAGGTAGTCGGTCTCGAGCGCGCGCGAGCCGCGCGCGAGCGACTGCCAGGTCGAGCCGCCGAGCTCGTCGGGGGTGTCGGGCACGGGGCGCACGCGGAACGTGTCGGAGCGCCACCGACGTTCCTCCTCCTCGCTCGCCCAGTCGACTCCCGCCGCCGTGTAGACGGCGCGCGCCTCCTCGCGCACCGCTGCGACGATCGCCGGAGCCCCCTCCGGCCCGACGAGCGCCTGCACGGCGTTGCCCAGGTTCGCGAGCAGCTTCGCGTGCTTCCAGCGCAGCACGTCGTCGACGACGTGGACGTCGAAGCTGCTCGCGCGCCAGTCTCTCGCGAGCGTCTCGAGCACGGCACGATCGCTGTCGTCGGCAGCCGAGGCGGGGACGCGTCCGACGATGAAGCTGCCGCTCGTGGGCGCGATCCGCACGACGACCTCTCCCGGCTCAAGGTGCACCGCGGGCATCCACACGGTCACGCCGAACACGCGGGCGAAATAGCGCAGTGCCATCCGCTCGCTCGCGACGCCGTTGAGGGCCGTGAAGACCGGCAGCAGCTCGCCCGCGGTGCCCACCGCATCCGGGCCCTCGGCGTGGACAGGCTGGTCCACCCACTGCCGCAGTGCCTCGTCCGCCTGATGGGTCTTCGTCGCGAGCACGATCACGTCGTCGGCGTGCAGCCTCACCGCCTCGGGCCCGGAGGCGACATCGACCCGGACGACCAGGTCGTCGTCGGGGGAGCGCAGGCGCAACCCGCGCTCGGCGATCGCGGCGCCGTGCCCGCCACGGGCGATGAGAAGCGGAGGATGGCCGTGCTCGCCCGCGTGCTGGGCGAGACGAGCCCCGAGGACCCCGCCGATCGCGCCGGCTCCGACGATCACATAGCGCACGGCACCAGCATGGCACGGTCGCGCGTGACCGCGTCGCGCCCTACGCGACGCCGCGGAGCGGGGGGTGGTGGAAGGTGTCGCCGAACACGCGCTCGGAGGCGCCGACTCGATCCAGGTAGGGCGTGACGCCGCCCATGTGGAACGGCCACCCCGCGCCGAGCACGAGGCACAGGTCGATGTCCTCGGGCGCCGTCACGACGCCCTCCTCGAGCATGCGGTGGACCTCGTCGGCGAGCCCGTCCTCGACGCGGCGCAGGAGCTGCTGCTCGGTCATGGGCTCGGTGCCGCCCGCCACGATCTCGCGCGCACGCTTGTCGACGCCCGTGATGCGTCCCTTGCCGTCGCGCTCGAAGATGTGCCCGAGCTCGGCCAGGCGGTGCAGGTTCGCGCTCTCGAAGAAGCGGTCCGGGAAGGCGGCGTGGTGCGTGTCGAGCACGTGCGCGCCGACCGTGAGGCCGACGAGCTCGAGCAGCTCGAACGGCGTCATCGGCAGTCCGAGCGGGGCGACCGCGCGATCGACCGTCTCGAACGGCGTCCCCGTGTCGACCGCGTGCATCGCCTCGCCGAGCAGACGCGCGAGGACGCGATTGACGACAAAGCCGGGGGAGTCGGTCGTGATGACAGCGTTCTTCCGGAGCGCCGCCGCCGTCACCATCGCGGTGCTGAGCGCGGCATCCGAGGTGCGGGGCGTGCGGACGACCTCGACGAGCGGCATGACGGCGACCGGATTGAAGAAGTGGAAGCCGACCAGGCGCCTGGGGGGCACGAACCGGGCGCCGAATCTCTGC
>JAATFA010000141.1 GCA_015655445.1 Actinomycetales bacterium
AGCGGAGTGTTCGCGGACTCGTAGAGGTTGTCGATGCCGAGGTAGTCCTCGACCTTCTCGATGCCCGACTCGAGCACGCCCACGGTGCGCTTCTTCTCGTCGACCTCGTAGTCCTCGCCCTCGACGAGCCGCTCAGCGATGCTCGCGAACTCGGTGAACCAGCGGTTCGCCTCCCCCGAGGCCGGCCCGGAGATGATGAGCGGCGTGCGCGCCTCGTCGATGAGGATCGAGTCGACCTCGTCGATGATCGCGAAATAGTGGCCGCGCTGCACCATGTCGCTCGCCTGCCACGCCATGTTGTCGCGCAAGTAGTCAAAGCCGAACTCGTTGTTGGTGCCGTAGGTGATGTCGGCGGCGTACTGCTCTCGCCGCTCGGCGGGCGTCTGGCCGGCGAGGATGCAGCCGGTCGTCATGCCGAGCGCGCGGAAGACGCGACCCATGAGCTCGGACTGGTAGCTCGCGAGGTAGTCGTTGACGGTCACCACGTGGACGCCGCGCGAGGTGATCGCGTTGAGGTAGGCCGGGAGCGTCGCGACGAGCGTCTTGCCCTCACCGGTCTTCATCTCGGCGATGTTGCCGAGATGCAGCGCCGCGCCGCCCATGAGCTGGACGTCGAAGTGCCGCATGCCGAGCGTGCGAATCGCGGCCTCGCGCACGGCCGCGAACGCCTCGGGGAGGAGGTCGTCGAGCGACTCGCCGTTCCCATAGCGCTCGCGCAGCTCGGTCGTCTCGTGACGAAGCTCCTCGTCGGTGAGCTGGCGGAAGTCCTCCTCGAGGTGGTTCACCGCGTCCGCGTAGGCCTTGAGCCGACGTAGGGTGCGTCCCTCGCCGACGCGAAGGACCTTCTCGAGAACGTTTGCCACCGGGTTACTCCCCTCGGGTCGCGGGTACGGGCACGCGCGCCTGGCCGGAACCGGCACGTAATGGTAGCAAACGAAGCGGTCGGGGAGCCGAGGCGCACGCGGCCGCACGCCGCGGCTCCCTCGGCGCTACCGGGCCGCCGCCTCCTCGCGCACGTGCCGTGCCCGGCGCCGCTCGGTCGCCTCCTCGCTCCACTCGGGCTCGAGCTCCTCGTCGAGGCTGATGACGCCGTAGTCCCAGCCCTTGCGCCGGTAGACGACGCTCGGCCGCCCGGACTCGCTGTCGATGAAGAGGAAGAAGTCGTGGCCGACGAGCTCCATGCGGTCGACGGCGCTCGTCACGCTCATGTGCTCGGCGGGGAAGACCTTCGTGCGGATGACGACGGGGCAGTACTCGTCGTCGCGATCCTCGTCCGAGGGCAGCGGGATGGCGCCCGTGGCGACCTTCTCGATGACGTCCGCGCTCGCGGGCGTCACGTCGGCGACGCGGAAGCCGTTGGCGCGGGCCCCGCGCACGGTCGGCGGCCGGTGCTGGCCGCGGTGGACCTTCTTGCGGTCCTTCGCCTGGCGCATGCGCTCGACGAGCTTGTCGAACGCGAGGTCGAACGCGGCGTACTTGTCGGCCGCCTCGGCCTCGGCGCGCACGAGCGGGCCCGGGCAGATGAGGGTGAGCTCCACGCGGTCCTCCCCCCGCGCGCCGCGCGCGTCCGCGTGACGCGACGTGCGGATCTCGAGCGCGATGGCCTTCGGGGCGAGATGAGCGATCTTGTCGGACTTCTCCGTCGCATACTCCCGGAAGCGATCCGGGATCTGCACGTTGCGACCGGTGATGAACACGTCCATGTCGTACCTCCTCGCCGTGGCGCACCCCGCCCGGTCCAGGCGGTGCCCAGCGCGCCTTTCGCATGAACCTAGTCCTGCCCCCGCGGGATGTCACCCCCGATCGCCGAGCTTGGACGCGGGCTCGGAGAGCGCTCGGACGCGGCGCGGCGTCCACGCGATGACAGCGGCGCCCGCGACCTCCGCGCCCGCCGCCACGAGCGCGCGGGCGGCCTCCTCGAGCGTCGCCCCCGTCGTGAGGACGTCGTCGACGAGCAGGAAGCGCCGGCCCGGGAGGGCGCGTCGCGCGCGCATCATGCCCTCGCGATTGGCCGCGCGCCCGGCGACGTCGAGGGACTTCTGCCGCACCGTGCCGCGCGGCCTCGCGAGCACGCGGGACGCGCGGCGTCCCGTGCGTCGCAGCGCGAGCTCCACGGGGTCGTAGCCGCGGCGGCGGAAGGCCGCGCGGCTGGTCGGCACGCACGCGATCTCGCACGCACGCTCTCCCGCGCGCTCGAGCGCGATCGCGATCGCCGCGTCGAGCGGCGCGGCGAGGGCGCGCGCGAGGTCGGTGCGCTCGAGCTCCTTGTACGCGAGGACGACGCGACGCACGACGCCCTCGTACCGCACGCCCGCGACAGCGGGCAGGCCGCCGCGCAGCACGCGTCGCACGGGCTCCGGCGCGAGGGCCGCCCGGCACTGTGCGCACAGGCCGCGATCCGGTCGCCCGCACCCCGCGCACTCGACCGGCAGCAGCACGGACCACGCGTCGAGCACCGCGTCGCGCACCGTGCGCCGCGCCGCATCGCGCACCGTCGGCCCTCCCGCGTCGCCCCGTCCGTCCACACGCCCCAGCATCCGCTGGCGTGCGGACCTCCGAGCGGCGGGAGAGCCGGTTCGGGGACCGGCGAGCGCCCCACGAGGCTGGGGAGGAGGAGTAGCCCGGCGACGCGCGGTCGCCGGCTACTGCTGCACGGCGAGCACGGAGGCGGCGACGCCCGTGTCCTGCCAGCCGCTGCCCTTGTACTCGAGCACGGTCGTCTCGCCGAGAGCGTAGAGGCCGCTCGTGCCGTTGCCGCCCGCGAGGGCGCGCACGTGATCGGCGCCGGGCAGGTCCTCGTGCCCGCCCCCGACCTCGAACGTCGTCACGCGGTTCGGTGAGCCGTCCTGCTCGATCGTCGCGACCGTCGTCGCGTCGACCCAGCCGGCGGCGACGGGTGCGCCCGAGTCGACGGGCAGGTCGAGCATGCCCGCGAGCGAGGTCGGCACGGAGCCGTCGCGGATGATGCCCGCGACGACGAGCCGGGGGGCGCCGTTCGACTGGAAGTACAGGAGCAGGCGGCTGTTGTCGCGCGAGACCGCGATCGAGGTGATGGCCGCGTCCGGCGGCAGCTGGGCGTCGACCTGGTGCTGGAGCCCGTCGCTGCCGGTCGCGAGGATGACGGGCGGTCCGCTCGCCGTGACCGTCCACACGAAGCCGTCGGCGTCGAGGGAGGGCGCGACGAGCCCCGGACGCGCGTCGAGCACGCGCGGAGCCGCGCCGGATCCCTGCACGAGCTGCACGCCCACGGGGGTGAGCACCGCCGCGAGCGATCGGTTCTCCGACACGACGATCGCGCTCGGCGCGAGCTTCGCCACGTTCTCGCTCAGGGCGCCGAGCTTCGCGATGCCCTGATCCGAGGCGTAGCCGAACGCGCCGTCCTGCAACACGAGCGGCTGGGCGGGCACGCTCGTGTCGGCGGTCGCGCCCCCGTCCCCGGAGTCGGGCGCCGTGATGCCGACGCCGTCCGCGGTCATGACGACGCTCGAGACGGAGAAGGCGGACCGCAGGGTCTCGAAGAGCTGCTGCCGCATCCGCTGGCGCTGCAGCGCGGACGCCCCCACCGCCTGCTCGCTCAGGTCCACCGTCGCGCGCCCCGCCTCGATCGTGACCGAGTTCGAGCCGAGCGTCGTGCCGCTCGGGAACTCGCTCAGCACCGCGCCCCGCAGCCACGGCGAGACCGGTTGCAGGAGCGCGCCGACGAGAACCGACGCGGCCGCGGAGTCGGTAGAGCGCCGCGCGAACCAGCGCAGGTCGGGCACGAGGTAGTGGAAGCCGGGATCGAAGTACCACAGCGGGTAGGAGGAGAAGGCGGCGTTGAAGGTCGCGGCGGTGAGCACGATGCCGTCCTCCGCCTGGTCGATGCGCCACTGGCCCTTCGCGTCCTTGACGAAGCCGAAGTCGAGCGTGCGCGTCGAGGGCGTCGTCTGCTCGCTGTAGCGTCCGCTCGCGTCCACCGACGCCGAGGTCGTGAAGCTGTACTCGAGCGTCGTGGCGTCCACGCGCGCCGTGCCGAGGCTCGAGGCCGAGATGGAGACCCCGGCGCCCGGATCCCACTTGTCGCGGAAACCCGTGCTCAGGAACGACTTCGCGATCTCGTAGTTGTTGGACGCGTTCGCGGCGGCGCGCAGGAACCCCGTGACGAGCTCCTCCTGCGTCGCGTTCTTCTGCGGCCCCTCCGGAAGCAGCTGGAAGTCGGGCGGGCTGTCGTCCTCGATGACGTTCCCCGCCGTCACGCCGCCGCTCGTGGGGATGCCCGCGCAGCCGGCGAGCGCGAGCGCGGCCGCGGCGAGCGCGGCGAGCGCGACCGCGACTCGTGCGCGGGGGCGGGATACGGGCTCACGCACCGGCGGATCTCCGCTCCCGCTCGGGAGAGACCGCGGCGTGCCCGCCCTGCGACGACGGGGGCTCCGGCTCGCTCCCCGGTGCCGCGCCCGGCTCGGCCTGCACGGCCGGCTCGGCCTGCACGACCGGCTCGGCCTGCCGCAGCGGCGCGCGACCCTCGTCGCGAGCCCGCTCGAGCTGGGGCGCGACGGGCGGCGGGTCGAGCACGGGCAGCTCCCCGTACGGCGACCACTCGGCGTCGGGCGGCAGCGGCACGACGGGAGCGCCGAGCGGTCCCCCCGCGTGCCGGGGGACGGTGAGGCGGAAGCACGATCCGAGTCTCGGCCGCGACCAGACCTCGAGGCGTCCGCCGTGCAGCATCGCGTCCTCGAGCGAGATCGCGAGCCCGAGGCCCGTGCCGCCCGTCGTGCGCTGCCGCGAGGGATCCGCGCGCCAGAACCGGTCGAAGACCCGCCGTGCGGCGCTCGCGGTCATCCCGATGCCGTAGTCGCGCACCGCGAGCGAGAGCGTCGTCTCGTCGGCCGCGAGGTAGAGCACGACGGGGAACCCCTCGCCGTGGTCGATCGCGTTCGCGAGCAGGTTCTGCAGGACGCGGCGGATGCGGCGCGCGTCGACCTCCGCGACGACCGGCACGGAGGGCGCGACGAGGCGCAGCTCAGACCCCTTCTCCCCCGCGAGCGGGGCGACGTTCTCGAGCGCCTCGCGCGCGAGCGCGGCGACGTCCGTCGCCTCGATCTCCAGGTGCACGGCGCCCGCGTCGAAGCGGCTCATCTCGAGCAGGTCGCCGAGGAGCACCTCGAAGCGCTCGATCTGCGTGTGGAGGAGCTCCGCCGCGCGCGCGGTCTCCGGGTCGAAGTCACCGCGCTTGTCGTAGAGCATGTCTCCGGCGAGGCGGATCGTCGTGAGCGGCGTGCGGAGCTCGTGCGAGACGTCCGACACGAAGCGCTGCTGCACTTGCGAGAGGCTCGCGAGCCGTGTGATCTGTCGCTGCAGACTGTCCGCCATGCCGTTGAAGGAGCGCGCGAGCCGCGCGAGCACGTCCTCGCCGCGCACGGGGATGCGCTCCTCGAGGTGTCCCTCCGCGAGCTTCTCGCTCGCCTCCGCCGCGATCCGCACGGGGCCGACGACGAGCCGGACGACGACGTAGGTGACCGCGCCGATGAGCACGACGAGCGCGAGGCCGCCGAACGCGAGCGACTGCTGCACGAACCCGAGCGTGCGGTCCGCGTCGCTCAGGTCGTAGACGAGGTAGAGCTCGTACCGTCCCGCGAGCGGCACGTCGAGCACCGTGCCGACGGCGAGGCCGGGCACCGTCGAGTCCGCGTGCGGGTGCAGCGCGACGGGCTGCGAGAAGAGCTGGCGCCGGTCCGCGTCGCGCACGGCGCGCCGCAGCTGCGACGAGATGACCTGGTCGACCGCGAGGTTCGGGCTCGTGACCTCGAGCAGGAGCGGCTGGCCGCCCTGGCCGGGCTCGCGCAGGAGGGCGATCGACGTGCCGCTCGGCGTGTAGGTCGTGCGCGAGATCGCGCCGAGGGCGGTGCCGCTCGCCGCGTCGAGCTCGTCCGCGCCGCCCTGCGCGACGGCCGAGTCGAAGATGTTCTGCGCCTGGTTCGCCGCGGCCTCGGTCGCGTTGAGCAGCTGCGTGCGCTGCGAGCCCGCGATGTTCGCCGCGATGCTGATCGAGATGTACACGCCCGCGAGCGTCACGGCGATGCCGGAGAGGACGACCGTGATCGCGACGGTGCGCAGCTGGAGCGAGGAGCGCCACAGCCGCAGGAACCTGGCCGGCGAGGATCGCCAGTCGACGCTCCGCAGGCTCAGGGGACGGCCCCCGCCCGGTAGCCGACGCCGCGCACCGTGAGGACGACCCGCGGATTGTCCGGGTCCTCCTCGATCTTGGCGCGCAGCCGCTGCACGTGCACGTTCACGAGCCTCGTGTCCGCCTTGTAGTGGTATCCCCAGACCTGCTCGAGGAGCATCTCGCGCGTGAAGACCTGCTGCGGCTTGAGCGCGAGGGCCAGCAGGAGCTGGAACTCGAGGGGGGTGAGGTTGATGCGCGTCTCGCCGCGACGCACCTCATGGCCGGCGACGTCGAGCGTGAGGTCGCCGATGTGCACGGTGTCGTCGGGCACGGCGGGCGCGGGCCGCAGCCGCGTGCGGATGCGCGCGACGAGCTCCTTGGGGTTGAAGGGCTTCACGACGTAGTCGTCCGCGCCGCTCTCGAGCCCGCGCACGATGTCGAGGGTGTCGCTCTTGGCCGTGAGCATGATGATGGGGACGCCGCTCTCGGCGCGCAGCAGGCCGCACACCTCGATGCCGTCCATGCCCGGCAGCATGAGGTCGAGGAGCACGAG
This sequence comes from Actinomycetales bacterium, assembly GCA_015655445.1. Classification (GTDB taxonomy): domain Bacteria; phylum Actinomycetota; class Actinomycetes; order Actinomycetales; family Microbacteriaceae; genus Diaminobutyricimonas. Next base: position 6,699 of record JAATFA010000141.1, read on the forward strand.
GTCGGGACGCACGGAGCGGAAGTCCTCGAGCGCCGCCGAGCCGTCGACGGAGAAGGCGGGCTCGAACCCCTCGCCCCGCAGCACGATGCCGAGCATCTCGGCGAGCGCCGTGTCGTCGTCGACCACCAGGATTCGCGCGGCCATGGTCCCCGTCTCGATCGGAATCTGGCAAACAGATTAGTCGAGAGCATCGCGAATCGGCGCTGTGAGCCATCCCGAGCATGTGCCAGCATGGGAACCCCGGCTCCGCACGAGGAGGAGAGCGTGTCCGACGACCAGCAGTGGCGCTCGCCGGGCGATCCGCCCGCCGCCCCGCGGTACGGCGAGCGTGCTCCCGGCGCCGTGCCGCCCGGCGTGCCCCCGGCTCCGCCGCCGCCCGAGCAGCCGACGTACGGACAGCCGCCCTTCGGGCCGCCTCCGTACCCGCAGCCGCCCTACGGGCAGCCCCCGTACGGGCAGCCCCCGTACGGACAGTCCCCGCACCCGCAGCAGCCCTACGGGCCTCCGTCGTACGGACCACCCGGCGGCTGGGCGCCGCCGCCGCGACCCGGCCTCATCCCGCTGCGTCCGCTCACGCTCGGCACGATCCTCGGTGCGCCCTTCCAGGTGCTGCGCCGCAACCCCGGATCCACGTTCGGCGTGGCCATCATCCTGTTCGCGATCACGGCGATCGCGCAGGTGCTGCTCGTCGGCCTCGTGACGGGGCAGGCGCTCGACGGTCTCGCGAGCGCGAACGAGGGCGCGGAGGCGGACTCCGCCGCGCTCGGCGCCGTCCTCGGATCGATGGCGGGCAGCTTCGTGCCCGCGATCCTCGCCTCGATCGCCCAGTCGATCCTCTCCGGCATCCTCGCGGTCGAGGTCGCACGGCAGACCCTCAACGAGCGCCTCACCATGCGCGGACTGTGGACGGCCGTGCGCGGGCGCCTCGGCGTGCTCGTCGGCTGGGCGCTCCTCGCCGTCGCCGCGACGATCGTCTACATCGCGCTCGCGGTCGGCGTCGTCGCACTCGTCGCGCTCGCGGGCGGAGCGGCCATCGCGCTCGCGATCGTCGCGGGCGTCCTCCTCGTCTTCGGCGGCATCGCCCTCTACCTCTGGCTCGACACGACGCTCGCCTTCGTCTCGCCCGCCCTCACCGTCGAACGACTGCCGTTCGGCGCGGCGCTGCGCCGCTCCTGGCGCCTCGTGCGCCGGTCGTTCTGGCGCATCCTCGGCATCCGCCTGCTCGTCTCCGTCGCGCTCGGCCTCGCAGGTGCGATCATCCTCGCGCCCGTCTCGCTCTTCACGACGATCGCCGTCGCCCTCGCCGACCCGAACGGCCAGCAGTCCGGCTCCGCGGTCACGCTCCTGCTCGTGACGCTCATCCCGGCGATCGCCGCGATCCCCATCCACGCGATCACGGGGGTCCTCGAGTCGGCGACGACAGCGCTGCTCTACCTCGACCGACGCATGCGCACCGAGGGCCTCGACGCCGACCTCGCGCGCTTCGTCGAGGCGCGAGCGGCCGGCGACGGGACCGTGCCCGACCCCCTCCTGCCCGCGTCGACGCCGGGGGCGGCGCGCGCGTGATGCTCCCGCTGCCGCTCGACGTGCCCGTCGACCCGGACGCGCCCGAGGCGCGCCGCTGGATCCTCGACGAGCTCTCCAAGCCGCAGTACGCGGCGGCGCGTCCGAGCTGGTGGGACCTCGTCGTGCAGGCGATCGGCGACTGGCTCTCGAGCCTGCGTCTCGGCTCCCTGCACGGGCCGCCCGTGCTCGCGCTCGCCGTCGTCGGCATCCTCCTCGCGGCGGGCGTCGTCGTCGGCCTCGCGCTCTTCGGCCGTCCGCGCCTCGGCGCCCGTAGCCGCGGCGTCGCCGGCGTCTTGGAGGACGAGGACGAGCGGGACGCTGCGACCATGCGCCGCGACGCCGACCGAGCGGCCTCCACGGGGGACTGGCCGCTCGCGATCGCGGAGTCCTTCCGCGCGCTCGCCCGCGGTCTCGCCGAGCGCTCGGTGCTCGCGCTCGCGCCCGGCACGACCGCGCACGGCGTCGCGCGCGAGGCGGCGCGTGCGTTCCCCTCGCTCGCGCGCGAGCTCGAGGTCGCCGCGCGCGACTTCGATGCCGTCCGCTACCTCGGCGCGTCCGGGGGACGCGACGCGTTCGAGCGCTTGCGCGCGCTCGATCGCGCCCTCGACCGCGCGCGGCCCGTGCTCGAGCCGGAGCCGGCTCGCGGATGAGCACGCGCACCGCCGACGAGCGCGTCGCCGTCGCGACGCCGACCGCACGCGCGGCGGCACGACGCGCGGCCCCGTGGGCCGCGCTCGCGGCGGCGGTCGTCCTCGCCGCCGTGATCGTCACGGCGCTCACGGCGGGGGGCCCACGCGAGCGCTTCTCGCCGCACGACCCGAGCGCCGAAGGCTCGATGGCCGTCGCCGAGGTGCTGCGCGAGCAGGGCGTCGACGTCGTGCCCACGACGAGCCTCGCCCAGACCCGCGCCGCGGTCGCCGACGGGCAGACGACGACGATCGTCCTCGCCGACCGCGACGACGACCTCTCCTCCTCCCAACGGCGCGAGCTGCTCGCGCTCGCCCACCGCCTCGTCGTCCTCGAGCCCGACCTGCCGACCCTCGTCGACCTCGCTCCTCCGGTCGCGTCCGCGGGCGCCGCCGATCCCGTGCTGCACGCCGACTGCTCTCTCCCCGCCGTGCAGCGCGCCGGCCGCGTCTCGGGCACGAGCCAGGGATACCGCATGCTCGAGGACCCCGCGGCCGCCGACGCGACCCTGTGCCTCGGCAGCGGCGACGGGGTGTACTCGATCGTCGACCTCCCCGAGGATGCGACGCGCGTGACCGTCGTCGGCACGGGTGCGGCCTTCACCAACCGCGACGTCGACCGGGACGGCAACGCCGCGCTCGCGCTCACCCTCCTCGGCGTCGACCCGACCCTCGTCTGGTATCTGCCCTCCGAGGCGGACGTCGCCGCGCGCCACCCGAGCCTCGCGTCGCTCTCGCCCGACTGGGTGCCGCCCCTCGCCGTGCTCGCGGCCCTCACGGCGCTCGCCGCGGCGCTCTGGCGTGGGCGTCGCCTTGGCCCGCTCGTCGTCGAGCGCCTGCCCGTCCACGTGCGCGCGAGCGAGACGATGGAGGGCCGCGCCCGCCTCTACGAGCGCGCCCGCGCGCGGCTGCGCGCCCTCGACGCGCTGCGCATGGGAGCCCTCACACGCCTCGCGGCGCTCGTCGGGCTGCCCCGCACGGCCCCCGTCGACGACATCGTCGAGGCCGTCGCTGAGCTCACCGGGCGTCACCCGCGCGCCGTGCGCGACCTCGTGCTCGACGCGGTGCCGCGAGGGGATCGCGAGCTCGTGCGCCTGTCCGACGCGCTCGCCTCGCTCGAGGCGGACGCCGTCGCGAGGGTGGCCGCGCGCGGCCGGAAGGGAGAATGGACGCCATGACCGACTCCGAGCTGCGGGAGGCCCTCGCGCGCGTGCGCGGCGAGGTCGGCAAGGCCGTCGTGGGCCAGGACGGCGCGGTCACGGGACTCGTCATCGCGCTGCTCACGGGCGGCCACGTGCTCCTGGAGGGCGTGCCGGGCGTCGCGAAGACGCTCCTCGTGCGCAGCCTGAGCGCCGCGCTCGCGCTCGACACGCGCCGCCTGCAGTTCACCCCCGACCTCATGCCGGGCGACGTCACGGGATCGATGGTCTACGACCCGCGCACGGCGGCCTTCGAGTTCCGCCCCGGACCCGTCTTCACGAACCTCCTGCTCGCCGACGAGATCAACCGCACGCCGCCGAAGACGCAGTCGGCGCTCCTCGAGGCGATGGAGGAGCACCAGGTCTCGGTGGACGGCGAGACGCACCCGCTGCCGGATCCCTTCCTCGTCGCGGCGACCCAGAACCCCGTCGAGTACGAGGGGACCTACGTGCTGCCCGAGGCGCAGCTCGACCGCTTCCTGCTCAAGCTCGTGCTCGACCTGCCCGAGCGGGACGCCGAGGTGGAGGTGCTCGCTCGGCACGCGGCGGGGTTCGACCCGCGCGACCTCGCGGCGGCGGGCGTCGCCCCCGTGCTCGACGCCGAGGCGCTCGCGCGAGCGCGCGCCGCCGTGCGCCGGGTCCGCGCCGCGCCCGACGTGCTCGCCTACGTGGTCGACCTCGCGCGGGCGACCCGGCAGAGCCCCTCGGTCGCCCTCGGCGTGAGCCCGCGCGGCGCGACCGCGCTCCTCGCGGCGTCCCAGGCGTGGGCGTGGCTGCTCGGCTTCGAGGCCATCACGCCCGACCACGTGCAGGCGATGGTGCTCCCCGTGCTGCGCCACCGCATCCGGCTGCGACCCGAGGCGGAGCTCGAGGGCGTCTCCGCCGACGCCGTCCTGCGTGCGATCGTGCAGCAGGTCGCGGTGCCCATCTAGGCGGCGGCCGTGGCGGTCTCCGGATGGTTCGTGCTGCTCGTCGCGATCGGCGCCGTGCCCCTCGTCGCGTTCGACGCGCCCGTCGTGCTGCCGGCGTGGCTCGCGCTCGTGGTCGCGCTCGCCGCGCTCGACCTCGTGCTCGCGGGATCGCCGCGCGCGCTGCGGCTCGCGCGCACGCTGCCGGCGCGTGCGCGGCTCGGCGAGGAGGCGGAGTCCGTGCTCGTCGTCGCGAACACGGGGGCGCGGCGCGTGCACGGCGTCGTGCGCGACGCGTGGGAGCCCTCGGCGGGCGCGATCCGCACGCGCTCGCCGCTCGACCTCGCGAGCGGCGAGCGGGCGGTCGTGCGCACGCGGCTGCGCCCCCTCCGCCGGGGCGAGCGCCGCACCGAGCACGTGACCGTGCGCTCGTGGGGCCCGCTCCGCCTCGCCGCGCGGCAGGCTACGCTCCGGGCGCCCGGATCCGTGCGCGTGCTGCCGCCCTTCCTCTCGCGCAAGCACCTGCCCTCGCGCCTCGCGCGGCTGCGCGAGCTCGACGGTCGCACGAGCGTCATGCTGCGCGGACCGGGCACCGAGTTCGACTCGCTGCGCGAGTACGTGCGCGGCGACGACGTGCGCTCGCTCGACTGGCGTGCGACCGCGCGCCGCGGCGGCGGCGTCGACCTCGCCCAGCGCCTCATCGTGCGCACGTGGCGGCCCGAGCGGGACCGGCGCATCGTGCTCGTCGTCGACGGCGGCCGCACCGCGGCGGCCCGCATCCGCGACGAGCCGCGCATGGACACGGCCTTCGAGGCGAGCCTGCTGCTCGCGGCGCTTGCGACGCGCGCGGGGGATCGCGTGGACCTCCTCGTGTTCGATCGCCGCGTGCGCGCGCGCGTGCAGGGCGCGGGCGGCGCCGACCTGCTCGCGCGCATGGTCGACGCCCTCGCGCCGCTCGAGCCCGAGCTGCTCGAGGCCGACTGGCGCGCCGTGCCCGCGCTCGTGCGCTCCGTGACGCCCCACCGCGCACTCGTCGTGCTCCTCACCTCGATCGACACGCCGGCCTCGGCGCACGGCCTGCTCGCGACGCTCCCCCAGCTCACGCGCGAGCACGTCGTCGTCGTGTGCTCGCCGACCGACCCCGACGTCGCGGACGCCGCGCGGGACCGCTCGGACGCCGCCGCCGTCTACCGCGCGGCCGCCGCCGAGCGCGCGCTCATCGATCGCGAGCGCGTGGCCGCGGCCGTGGGGCGGCTCGGCGCCGAGGTCGTCACGGGCTCGCCCGAGGAGCTGCCGCCCGCGCTCGCCGACCGTTACCTCGCCCTCAAGGCCGCGGGACGCCTCTAGGGACGCGCGCGTCCCTCGCACCCGTCTCCCACGCGGATCCCGCTCGCCCGCCCACTCGCCGGTCCCCCGCGGACGTCCCGCACACCGGCGGCACGCTCTCCCGCCGGCCACGCCGTGCGCGGATAGGCGCAACCGCGCGCTCTTCGGGGTAGTCTGCGAATGCCTCACACGATCCTTTCAGGAAGGGACCCCACCCAGATGGCCAAGGACAGCGGAGCCGCTTCGCCCTACTCGCTCGTCGAGCGCCTCGTCGCCGAGGCGTTCGGCACCTTCGTGCTCGTCTTCAGCGTCATCGGCACGGCCCTCTACGCCTCCAGCAACACGGGCTATCTCGGCGTCGCGTTCGCCGTCGGCCTCGCGGTCATGGCCTCCGCCTACGCGGTCGGGCACATCTCCGGCGGCCACTTCAACCCCGCCGTGACCTTCGGCGCCGCGATCGCCGGCCGCATGCTGTGGCGCGACGTGGTCCCGTACGTCATCGCGCAGCTCGTGGGCGGCATCCTCGCCTCGAGTCTCCTCTTCGCGATCGCGGCCGACGGGCCGAAGGGCTTCCTCGACAAGCACGCAGGCTTCGCCTCCAACGGCTACGGCGACCACTCGCCCGAGGGCTTCGGACTCGTCGCGGTGCTGCTCGTCGAGGTCATCCTCACGGCCGTCTTCCTGCTCGTCATCCTCGGCGTCTCCGACCCGCGGCACACGGTCACGGCCGGCTTCGCGCCCCTCGCGATCGGCCTCGCGCTCACCGTCGTGCACCTCGTCGCGATCCCCGTGAGCAATGCGTCCGTCAACCCCGCGCGCTCGATCGCGACGGCGATCTACGGCGGCCCCGACGCGCTCGCCCAGGTGTGGGCGTTCATCGTCGCGCCGCTCGTGGGCGCGGCGATCGCGGGCTTCGCCTACAGGCCGCTCTTCGCGCGCCGGCGGGCGTAGGCGGCGCGGGCTCAGCCCGCGACGAGCACGCGCGCGCCCGCCGCGAACTCGTCGAGGTCGCCCGTCTGGCCCGCACGCGCCGCGCGCCCGCCGAGCAGCCACTGATAGCACGCGAAGGCGGCGAGCGCGACCGTGCCGATCCCGATCTTGACAGCCCACGGCCAGTCCTGGCGCGTGACGAAGCCCTCGATGATCCCCGAGACGAGCAGCGAGAGCACGAGCCCGACGACGATCGTGAAGAGCGCGCGGCCGTCCTCGGCGAGGGCGCGCGACCTCCGGCGGGCGCCGGGAGCGATCCACGACCAGAAGACGAGCAGTCCCGCGGCGGCCGCGGTGAAGACGCTGTAGAGCTCGAGCTGGCCGTGCGGCGCGATGTAGAGGAAGAAGTGATCGAGGCGGCCGTAGTGCGCCATGACCGCGGCCGACTGCCCGAGGCCCTGCGCGTTGCCGAGCAACGCGTACGGCACCCACACGCCCGTGATGCCGAACGCGACGCACTGCGCGGCGATCCACGCGTTGTTCGTCCACACCTGGCCCGCGAAGGACGCCTCGGGGTTGTCGGAGTAATAGGACACGAAGTCGCTCTCGGCGTACCGGCGCAATTGCGCGTCCGAGCCGAGCGCGGCGAACGCGCCGGGCGTCGTGGCGATCCACACCGCGTAGGCGACCGCGACGGCGATCGTCGCGCCCGCGACCGCGAGCGTGATCCAGCGGACGCGGTAGAGCGCGGCGGGCAGCTGCACGAGGAAGAACGCCGTGAGCCGCCGGAGGGGGTCGGCGCCCGTCCCCGTGAAGCGCGTGCGTGCGCGGGAGAGGGCGAGGGAGAGCTCCTCGGCGTGCGCGGGCCGGCCCGCGACGCTCGTCATGGCCGCGAGCTGCGCCGAGCCGGACTGGTACAGGGCGATGAGCTCGTCGACGTGCGCGCCGCTCAGCCGGCGCATGCGCGCGAGCTCGCGCAAGCGCGTCCACTCCGCGCGGTGGGCGGCCGAGAAGGCGTCGAGGTCCATCTGGTTCAATGATCGCATGGCCCCCGCGGCAGCGCCCGAGACGATCCGCATCGACGCGGAGGGCGACGACCTCGTCACGGGCGAGGCGGTCGGGCTCGACCTGCGCCCGACCGGCTTCGTGCTCGCCGCGGCGGGCGCCGCGATCGACGTCGCGACGACAGGCGCGCTCCTCGTGCTCCTCCTGCTGCTGCTCGTGTGGCTCGGCGCGGTGCTCGCGGTCGACGGGTCCACCTTCGCGGCGCTCACGATCGTGACGCTCGTCGTGTGCCTCGTGGGCGTCCCGACCGTCGTGGAGACGCTCACGCGCGGCATGTCCCTCGGTCGTCTCGCCGTCGGATCCCGCATCGTGCGCGACGACGGCGGCGCGATCGGGCTGCGGCACGCGTTCGTGCGCGCGCTCGTGGGCGTCCTCGAGCTCTACCTCACGGCGGGCGGCCTCGCCGCGCTCGTCGGGCTGCTCAACCCGCGCGCGAAGCGCCTCGGCGACCTGCTCGCCGGCACCTACCCGCAGTACGAGCGCGTGCGGCGCGTGGCCCCGCCCGCGTTCGGCGTGCCGGTCCCGCTCGTCGCGTGGGCGGCGACGGCGGACGTCGCGCGCATGCCCGATCCGCTCGCACGCCGCATCGCGCACTTCCTCTCCACGGCACCGCACCTCGAGCCGCTCACGCGAGCGCGCATCGCCGCGGGCCTCGCGGCCGAGGCCGCGCGCTGGGTCCACCCCGTGCCCGCGGCCGACCCCGAGCTCTTCCTCGCCGCCGTCGCGGCCACGCGCAGGGAGCGCGAGAGCACCGCCCTGCGGCTCGAGCGCGAGCGCCTCGCACGCCTCGCGCCCGCTCTCGAGGCGCAGCCGCACGGGTTCCCCGACCGCGGCTGAGGACCCGCCGCGGCAGACGCGTCGTCAGTAGCGATAGATCTCGGGCTTGTACGGACCCTCGACGGGCACGCCGATGTAGGCGGCCTGGCTCGGCGTGAGCTCGGTGAGCTCCACGCCGAGCGCCGGCAGGTGCAGGCGCGCGACCTTCTCGTCGAGCACCTTCGGCAGCACGTGCACGCCCATCGGATACCGCTCCGGGCGCACGTGCAGCTCGATCTGCGCGAGCACCTGGTTCGAGAACGACGCGCTCATGACGAACGAGGGATGCCCCGTCGCGTTGCCGAGGTTCATGAGGCGGCCCTCCGAGAGCACGAGGATGCTGCGGCCGGTCGGCAGGCGCCACTCGTGCACCTGGGGCTTGATCTCGATCCGCTCGACGCCGGGCACGCGCGCAAGGCCCGCGAGGTCGATCTCGTTGTCGAAGTGGCCGACGTTGCCGACGATCGCGAGGTGCTTGAGCGCGAGCAGATGCTCGACGGTCACGACCTTCTCGTTCCCCGTGCCCGTGACGACGATGTCGGCCCGGTCGACGACGCTCTCGACGCGCGCGACCTGATAGCCGTCCATCGCCGCCTGGAGGGCGCAGATGGGGTCGACCTCGCTCACGATGACGCGAGCGCCCTGGCCGCGCAGCGCCTCCGCTGCGCCCTTGCCGACGTCGCCGTAGCCGACGACGAGGGCGACCTTGCCCCCGATGAGCACGTCGGTCGCGCGATTGAGCCCGTCGATCATCGAGTGCCGGATGCCGTAGCGGTTGTCGAACTTCGACTTCGTGACCGAGTCGTTGACGTTGATCGCGGGGAAGAGCAGCTCCTGCCGCCGCGCGAGCTCGACGAGACGGTGGACGCCCGTCGTGGTCTCCTCGGTCACGCCGCGGATGCCGCCCGTGACGCGCGTCCACCACTGCGGGTCGGCCTCGAACGCGGCGCGCAGCACGCCGAGAAGGGCGCGCTCCTCGGCGCTCGCGTGCGCGTCCGGCTCGGGCACGCGGCCCTCCTGCTCGAACCGCCGGCCCCGGTGCACGAGGAGGGTCGCGTCCCCGCCGTCGTCGAGGATGAGGGTGGGCCCGTCCGCGCCGTCCGCGCTCCAGTCGAAGATCCGCTCGGCGCACTGCCAGTACTCCTCGAGCGTCTCGCCCTTCCACGCGAACACGGGCACGCCTGCGGGCTCCTCGGGGGTGCCGTCGCCGACGACGACCGCGGCCGCGGCGTCGTCCTGCGTCGAGAAGATGTTGCAGCTCGCCCAGCGCACACGCGCTCCGAGCGCGACGAGCGTCTCGATGAGCACGGCGGTCTGCACGGTCATGTGCAGGGACCCCGCGATGCGCGCGCCCGCGAGAGGCTGTGACGGGCCGAACTCCTCGCGCAGCGCGAGCAGGCCCGGCATCTCGTGCTCGGCGAGGCGGATTTGGTGGCGTCCCGCCTCGGCGAGGCGGATGTCGGCGATGCGGTATTCGAGGGCGGTGCGCGTGGGCATGCCACCATTCTCCCCCGGGACGCGCCCCCGTCGCGCGCGCACCGTCCGTCCCCGCACGCCCGACGGCGCACGGGCCTCAGTCGCGGATGAGGGCGAGCACGCGGTCGCGCACGCGCTCCATGACGACGCGCGTGCCGGCCTCCGCGTTGAGGCGCAGGAGCGGCTCGGTGTTCGAGGGCCGCACGTTGAACCACCAGAAGACGCCGTCCTCGGTGCCGCGCACGGTGAGCCCGTCGAGCTCGTCGAACTCGTTCCCGGCGAAGTCCTCGACGATGCGCGCGTAGGCGGCCGGCACGTCCTCGACGCGCGAGTTGATCTCGCCGCTCATCGGGTAGGGCGAGAACCGCGCCGCGAACGCGGAGAGCACGCCGTCCTGGCCGCCCAGCTCGGCGAGCACGTGCATCGCCGCGAGCATGCCGTTGTCGGCCCCCCAGAAGTCGCGGAAGTAGTAGTGCGCCGAGTGCTCGCCCCCGAAGACGGCGCCCGTCGCGCGCATCTCCTCCTTGATGAGCGAATGCCCCACGCGCGTGCGCACGGGGATCGCCCCCGCGCCCTCGATCGTCTCCGGCACCGCGCGCGAGGTGATGAGGTTGTGGATGACGTGGATGGGGCCCGTCTCGCCCGCGGCACGCGCCCGCTCGATCTCGCGGAGGGCGACGATCGCGGCGACCGCGCTCGGCGTGACAGGGTCCCCGCGCTCGTCGACGACGAAGCAGCGGTCCGCGTCGCCGTCGAAGGCGAGGCCGAGGTCGGCCTCGCGCTCGACGACCGCGCGCTGCAGGTCGACGAGGTTCTGCGGCTCGAGCGGATTGGCCTCATGGTGCGGGAACGTGCCGTCGAGCTCGAAGTAGAGCGGCACGATCTCGATCGGCAGCTCCGGGAGTCCGGCGGCCGAGCCGAGCACCGCGGGGACCGTCATGCCGCCCATCCCGTTGCCCGCGTCGACGACGACGCGCACGCGGCGGATGCCGCTCAGGTCGACGAGCGAGCGCAGGTGTCGCGCGTAGTCGGGCAGCACGTCCTGCTCGCGGCGGCGGCCGGGCACGCGCGCCTCCGGCACCCCGTCCTCGAGGTAGCGCGCGGCGCGGTCACGAACCGCCGCGAGGCCCGTGTCGAGGCTCATGCCCTGCGCACCGGCGCGGCTGAACTTGATCCCGTTGTACGTCGCGGGGTTGTGGGAGGCCGTGAACATGACGGCAGGCGCGTCGAGCGCGCCGCTCGCGAAGTAGGTCTCGTCGGTCGAGCACAGCCCGATCGAGACGACGTCGGCGCCCCTCGCGCGCGCGCCGCGCTCGAAGGCCGACGCGAGGACGGGGCTCGACTCGCGCATGTCATGGCCGACGACGACCTCGCGGCCGACGGCGTCGATCTCGTCGACGAAGCCCGCCGCGAGGGCCGTCACGGCCTCCTCGGTGAGCTGGCTGCCGACGAGGCCCCGAACGTCGTAGGTCTTGACGATGGCCGCCAGGTCAGTCATTGCGCTCCAGGACGGCGTGCCGCACGACCTGCCAGCCGTGCGGCGGCGAGAGCCGCTCGGAGTGCTTCGCGCACAGGTCGTAGCTGTGCGGCTCGTGCGCCGCGCTGAGCGGGCCGACGACGACCATCGAGTCGGCGTAGACGTACGTCAGGGTGGCGACCGCCTCCTCGGGACAGGCCACCTTGCTGCACGGTCGATTGGTCATCTGCCGCCACCCTATCGTCGTGCCGGGTGGCTCGCGAGCAGTCCCCGCGACGTGTCCCGGGACCGCGGCGCGACCGGCGCGGCGGGGACCCGGACGGCCTAGTATGTCGGCATGGCGCGTTCAACCCGCAGGGCGCCGCAGCGGCCCAGCCGCCGCGACCGGCACGGGCGCGGACTGCGCTCCTCGGTCGCCGGGCCGCACCTGCCGCCCTTGCGCACGCGTCGCGACGTGTTCGACATGGCGGTCGCCGCGGCCGTCGACTACCTGCGGGAGGCGTGGCCGGAGGAGATGCGCACGGTGCGCGTCGACGTCGCCGGGATGCCGTCGTACCGGCCGAACCCCATCGGCCTCGCCCGGTGGCAGGTCGACCCGGCACGCAATCGCGTCATCCTCTACCGCTTGCCGATCGAGCGCCTGTGCGCGCTGCACAAGAACGACGAGTGGCACCGGCGCTCCTACATCGAGAGCGTGACGGTGCGCGCCGTCGCCGAGCTCCTCGGCAAGGATCCGTGGGAGCTCCCCGCGGAGCGGTTCCGTCACTTCTGACGCGCGGCCCGGCGCCACCGCGTCGGAGACGACATGGAGCGGCGCGACGGTGTCGGGAGGGCACGGGCGCCACGCGCCTCAGGGGTAGACGCGCACCGGCTCGGCGCCGATCGCCGGCGCGCGCACCGGGTATGCGGCGATCTGCCCGTCGCCCGAGTAGGAGACGGCGGCGGAGCCGCCGTCGAGCCCGACGACGCGGTAGGTCGCGCCCGCGTCGAGGGGCAGCGAGGCGGTGCCCCCCGTCTGCACGCTCACGGTGCGCGCCTCGCCCCCCGTCTCCTCGACCCGCACGTCGGAGGCGCGGCGAGGATCGCCCGCGAGCTCGAGCGTCGCGGAGGGGCCCGGCGCGACCGCGACGAGCGCGCTCCCGCCGAGGGGCGCGGCGGCCGCGACCCACGCGACGTCGGTGCGGCCGTCCCCGCCGAGCGTCGAGACGCGCACGGCGCCCGTCACGGGCCCATCCGCGTCGACTCGCACCGTATAGGTGCCGGCGGCGAGGTCCTCGAGCGGCACGTCTGTCACGTGGTGCGGCTCGAGGTCGAGCTCGAAGGCGTCGCCCGTCGTCGCGCCGCCCTCGGGCACGAGGCTCACGCGCGCCGACACGCGCTCGCCGCCCGCGGCGACGAGGCGGAGCGCGGGCTGCACGTCGCCGTACCCGTCGCGTCCCGCGACCGAGAGCACGCGATCGGGGTCCACGACGACGACGCCCGGGATCGCGATCGACCCGGACGGCGTCGCCGTCGATCCGATCGTCTCGACGCCGCCGGGGTCGATGCCGCGCACGACGGACTCCTGCAGGCTCGCGACGACGCGTCCGCCGCGGCTCGTCACGTGCACGGCGAGCGTCGCCTGGTCGGGCGCGAAGCCCGCGAGCGGCAGCACGACCTGGTGTCCGGCGGGCACGACGATGCCGCTCGTCCCCGGCGCCGTGATGGGGCCGCCCGTGCCGAGGATGTCGAACGCGACGGTCGCGGGGACCGCCGACGGGTTGACGAGGCTCACGAGCGTCGCGCGCCCGACCTCGGTCGACGCGCCGACGAGCCACACGTCGCTGCTCGGCGCCTCGCACGAGCTCGCGGCGAAGCCGGTCGTCTCCGAGCCGTCACCGCTCTGCGACTGGGCGGCCGCGACGAGCGGAGGACGCGCGGCATCGTGCGTCGGCGAGACCGTGACGACCGCGGGACGCGCCGACGAGCCCGCGAGGTCGGCGTCCTCGACGGTGCTCTGCGAGGGTGTGACGGTCCCGCCGGAGACGAGGTCGGGACTGCCGACCGCCGACGCCGTCGTCGCGTCCTGTCCGGAGGCGTCGGAGAGCCGCAGCAGCGGGCCCGCGCACGCGACGACCTGGTCCGTCGGGGTCGGGCGCACGAGCACACTGCGCGGCTCTGCGCGCGACTGCGGGAGCGGGAGGACGCTCGCGGCCGTCACGCATGCTGCGGCGACCGCGGCGACGAAGACGCCCGCCCCGACGCGCAGGACGACGGCGCCTGCGTGCGCGAGGTCGCGCGGCGCACGCGGCGCGGGCGCGTCGCGCGGGCGATCCGGATCAGACATCGTCCTCCTCCCCGAAGATCGTCTCCGGGTCGTCGATCGTCCCGGCGGTCGAGCGCGATCGCGGGCGGCGGCGCGTGGGGATCGCGAGCAGGAGCGCGGCGAGCACGACGATGCCCTGCACGACGAGCACGACGACCTCGTACGGCGTCGCCGTGTTGTCCCCCGCGCCGCCCGGCGCGTGCGCGGCGTGCTCGCCCGTGAAGCGCCACAGCCGGCCGGTGTCGGTCTGCCCGACGGCGACGAACGCCGGATCGGAGTCGAGCGCCTCCGCCATCGACTGCCGCCGCGCGGCCTCCTCCGTGCCGCCCGTCGTGTCGAGCAGCACGTAGTCGATGCCGAGCCGCGCGAGCAGGTCGCGCGGGTCGAGGCCGCTCTCGCTCACGAGGTTGCCCGCGAGCGTCGCGAGGTCGCGCTCGCGCGCGGTCGGCGAGAGCCGCGTCGCGACGAGCGTGGACTCCTCGTCGAGCGTCGTGCCGGTGCCCCGCTCGACGCGCGCGACGATCGACCCCGCCGAGCGCGCG